>NZ_JBBXMW010000013.1:0-139783 GCF_038442325.1 Methylorubrum subtropicum
GATCCAGCGCCGCGAGGTAACGACCGATGCTCGCCTCGACCTGCGCCAGCCGGGCTTCGACCTTGGCGGCGGTGAAGTTCTTGTCGCGGTTGTTGACCGCCTTGAACTTGCTGCCGTCGATCGCGACCACAGCCTTGCTGAACAAGTTCAGCCGGCGGCACAGCACCACGAACTGCGCGCAGGCGGCCTGGATGGCCGGGCCGTTGTCCTTGCGGAAGTCGGCCAGCGTCTTGAAGTCGGGCATCAGCCGACCGGTGAGCCAGATCAGCTCGATGTTGCGCTGGCTCTCGCGTTCGAGGCGGCGGCTCGACGGCACGCGGTTGAGGTAGCCGTACACGTAGATCTTGAGCAGCGTCGCTGGATGGTAGGCCGGACGGCCCGTGGCCTCTGGCACTGCGCCCGCAAAGCCGAGCGCGCCCAGATCGAGCTCATCGACGAACACTTCGACAAGGCGAACCGGGTTGTCGGCGGTGATGTAGTCGTCCAGGCAGTCGGGAAGGAGCGTGATCTGCTGACGGTCCTCACCTGCGATGAAGCGTTTCATCCCGACCTCCCCAGATCGGGATTTACTCTACCAAATCAGCACGTTTTCACACAGCCTGGGTCATACCTGGACGCTCGGCTCCGCCGCTGCGGTTGCGACGTTACGGGAAGCCGAACGACGGGCGCGCGATCTGCGCGCAGACCTCGAATGGCGCGGCGTTCACCCCGACGTGCTGCGCTTCTGCCGGAGCGAGCTCCTGGTCGACAACTATTTCCACGCCACGCTCGAGGCGGTGAAATCGATCGCGGACAAGCTGCGGGTCAGCACCGGCTTGCAGGACGATGGCGCCACACTCGTCGACCGCGCGCTGGGCGGTGAACTTTCGTTGCTGGCGATCAACCCGCTATCGACGAAAAGCGAGCGCGACGAGCAGAAGGGTTTCGCAAATCTCCTCAAAGGCGTGTTCGGAATGTTCCGCAACCCCACCGCGCACGAAGCGCGAATCAACTGGGTAATGGCGCAGACGGACGCTCTGGATCTGCTGACGCTTGCGTCGCTTGTCCACCGCCGCATCGATGCCGCCTACATGCATCCGCGGATTTGAACGGTTGGTGGGGAGCGCCTTCTCAGAGGTGCTCGGCGTCATCATGCTGCTCTGCCGGTTGCTGCCGCTCTTCAGCCTGTCGTCGATGCATTCACATGTCGGAAGGAATCGAAATGCGCCTGCCGCTCCTTCATGTGATCGTCGGCTTCCGCATCGGACACTCCGCCGATCGCACGTGGCGACGCCGCCCAGTCAGCTGCGCTTCGCCTAAGGAGCGGCGGCGTCATCGAACTAGATGGCCGCGAGAAGAAGGTCCCGCGTTGGGGCCAGCTCCGTGTACTTCGTCCGACGGCTCCTGCGCTCCTTACTCCTTCTGGTAAGGAGCAGCAGTTCCTTCTCTACGCGTGCCCGAACTAGTAGCTGCCGGTTTTGGGATGACGACAGGTCCACCCGATCCGGAGAACACTCGCGAGTGCCACCACGACGTCAAAAAAGCCCAGGTAGGGCAAATTTAGCAGTCGAATCAGTGAGTTGGCGAGCTTTGCGAGAGGAGTGACCATCTCATCGCAACGAAGGAACGGAAACGCCGTTCCGGTTTCAGCCCTTAAAACTCGAACCGCCCAATCCCAGCTTTAACGACTGTCGGTACGAGGTCGGTACGAGAGATTCTTCGAATACCGGCAGAATGGAAAAAAGCCAGCAATTTCAGTGGTAGCGAGGGAGGGATTTGAACCCCCGACACAAGGATTATGATTCCTCTGCTCTAACCAACTGAGCTACCCCGCCACCGTCGCGGAGGGCGCCTGCGGCGTCCCCCGGTGGGCGGCGGTATAGGAAGAAGGGGCCGGGGGTGTCAACGGCTTGCGGCGCCGAGATCCCAGGTTCTTTGCCGGCCCCTTCCCCCGCCTCAGAGCGTCTGGCCGAAGATCCTGGCGACCTGGGGGATGTCCTTGTCGCCGCGGCCCGAGAGGTTGAGCACCATCAGGTGGTCGGCGGGCTTGGTGGGGGCCAGTTCCGCGACCTTGGAGAGGGCGTGGGCGGGCTCCAGCGCCGGGATGATGCCCTCCAGCGCCGAGCACAGCTTGAACGCCTCCAGGGTCTCGGAATCGGTGGCCGAGAGGTAGGTGACGCGGCCCGCCTCGTGCAGCCATGCGTGCTCAGGGCCGATGCCCGGATAATCGAGGCCCGCCGAGATCGAGTGCGCGTCGGCGATCTGGCCGTCGGCGTCCATCAGGAGGTAGGTGCGGTTGCCGTGCAGCACGCCCGGCTTGCCGCCGGTGAGCGAGGCGGCGTGCAGGCCGCTCGACACGCCGTGGCCGGCTGCCTCGACGCCGAAAATTTCGACCTCGCGGTCGTCGAGGAAGGGGTGGAACAGGCCCATGGCGTTCGAGCCGCCGCCGATGCAGGCGATCAGCGAATCCGGCAGTCGGCCCTCCAGCGCCAGCATCTGCTGCTTGGTCTCGTGGCCGATCACCGACTGGAAGTCGCGCACCATCGCCGGATAGGGGTGCGGGCCCGCCACCGTGCCGATGCAGTAGAAGGTGTCGGCGACGTTGGTGACCCAGTCGCGCAGGGCCTCGTTCATCGCGTCCTTGAGGGTGCGGGTGCCCGACTGCACCGGCACCACCTCGGCGCCGAGCATCTTCATGCGGAACACGTTGGGGGCCTGCCGCTCGACATCGACGGCGCCCATGTAGACCACGCATTTCAGGCCGAACCGCGCGCAGAGGGTGGCGGTGGCGACGCCGTGCTGGCCCGCGCCGGTCTCGGCGATGATCCGCGGCTTGCCCATGCGGCGGGCGAGCAGGATCTGCCCGAGCACGTTGTTCACCTTGTGCGAGCCGGTGTGGTTCAGCTCCTCGCGCTTGAAGTAGATCTTGGCGCCGTTGCCCTTCGGGGCCTGGGCGCGGAAGTGCTCGGTCAGGCGCTCGGCGTAGTAGAGCGGGCTCGGGCGGCCGATGTAGTGGGTGCCGTAGCTCTCCATGTCGGCCTTGAACGACGGGTCGGCCTTGGCGTCCTCGTAGGCCTTCTCGAGGTCGAGGATCAGCGGCATCAGCGTCTCGGCCACGAAGCGGCCGCCGAAGATGCCGAAGCGGCCGCGCTCGTCCGGCCCGGTGCGGAAGGAGTTGGGTGCGGGGTTCACGGTCACGGGATGCGGTCCTTGGCGGGCATCGATTCTCAAGCCCGCGTGCTAGACCCATGGGACGCCGGCTGCAATGCGGCGTCCGATGCCAATCGCTGCAACGCTTTACACCCGGAGACCGGTTTCAGCCCCGGCCGCGGGCGGCGGCGACGAAGGCGGCGATGCGGCCTACGTCCTTTTCGCCCGGCCGCACCTCGACGCCGGAGGAGACATCGACCGCGGTGAGCCCGGTGCGGGCGAGCGCCTCGGCGACGTTTCGCGTGTCGAGGCCGCCGGAGAGCATCGTGCCCGCGGGCAGGCTCGCTCCGGCGAGGAGTTCCCAGTCGAACGACACGCCGTTGCCGCCGGGCAGCGGCGCACTGGGTGGGGGCTTGGCGTCGAGAAGCAGGCGGTCCGCCGCTTCGGCGTAGGCGGGAAGTGCCAAAAGATCGGCGGCGGTGGCGATGCCCAGCGCCTTCATCACCGGGCGCCCGATGGTGCGGCGGATTTCGGCCACGCGCTCCGGGCTCTCGCGGCCGTGGAGCTGGATCCAGTCGGGATCGGCCGTCTCGACCGCTGCCGCCAGCAGGGCGTCGTCGGGATCGACGAGGAGCAGCACTCGCTCGGCCTGGCCCCTGGCCCGGCGGGCGAGGTGACCGGCCGCGTCGAGGGCGAGATGGCGCGGGCTACGCGCGAAATGCACGAAGCCGACGAGGTCGGCGCCTGCGTCGAGCGCGGCGTCGAGCGTCGCCTCGGTGACGAGCCCGCAGATCTTGACGCACACGCGCGACATGGTGGGACCGTTGGGGGCCTCAGCGGCCGGCGGGGGCCGGCAGGGCGGCGTGGGTGCCGGCGACGCCGTAATTGTTCTCGGCGGGGGTGCCGAAGGTCTTGAGGGTCGCGGCCTCCTTGGCGAGGCGGTCGGCCTCGCGGCGGTGGTAGCGGGCGCGCTCGCGGATGCCGCTCTGGCTCAGCCAGCTGCCAATGCCGCCGACCACGACGCCGAGCGCCACCGCGCCGAACAGCACGGCGTAGAGCGGCAGCACGACGCTGAACAGAGGCTCGGGCGAGAACGGATCGAACGACAGGGTGACCTCCTGCCGGTTGGCGACGGCGAGCAGCACCACCACGACCGCGACCGGCACCAGCACCAGGGCTTTGAGGAAACGGATCATTCCAACGGGTCTCCGACGGATCGGTCCCGCCGCCCCGGCCGGCCCGATCCGGTCAGTGCCGGAGCGGGCCGCCGCGGGAGCCGGGACGGCTCGGACGGCGCGACGAGGATTCTTGGCACGTGCCCGACGGATAGCGGCGGACGCGTTCAGCGACAGAGTTAGGGCGGCAGACCGCGGCCGTCACGGGGCGAAGGCAGCGGAAGGTTCAGGCCTCCGCCCGCTCCTCGCCAATGCCGGCGCGGTTGAGGCGCAGCCGCATCTCCTTGCCGGTCTTGAAGACCGGGATCGCCTTCTCGGACACCGCCACCGACTCGCCGGTGCGGGGGTTGCGCCCGCGCCTTGCCTCGCGCCGCTTCACCGAGAAGGCGCCGAAGCCGCGTAGCTCCACCCGGTCGCCCTGGGCCAGCGCGTCGGCGATGGTGTCGAGGATCGCGTTGACGAGGGTCTCGACGTCCCGCTGGTAGAGATGCGGGTTCTGCTCGGCGATCTTGAGCACGAGTTCGGACTTGATCATGCGGCAACCTTCCGGGTGCGAGGCGGCGCTGGGGGGCTTACGGCGCCGGGCGCCATAGGGCGAGCAGGCCGCCCTGCCCGAGCGCCGTGGCCTCGTCGCCGACCGCCCGCAGGCGCGCGGCGAGGCCATCGAAGCCGGCGAGGTCCGCGGCGGTGCCGAGCGACGACCACAGCTTCAGCCCGCCCTCGGCCTTCGGCTTCCAGTCCTTCACCGGGAGCTTCGCCGGGACGTTCCGCTCCTTCTCGAGCCACGCCACCGCCTGCCGCTCGTCGCCGAGTTCGTCCACGAGCTTGAGCGGCACGCTCTGGCGCCCGCTGAACACGCGCCCGTCGGCGACCGCGTTGAGCTGCGCCTCGTCCATGCCGCGGCGCTGGGCCACGAGGCCGCGGAACCAGCCGTAGGTTTCCATGACGATGGCCGAGAGCGCGGCCTTCGCCTCCGGCGAGGTCGGGGCGAAGCCCGAGGGCTCGGCCTTGAGCGGCGAGGACTTCACCGTCTCGACCTTCACGCCGACCCGGTCGAGCAGGCCGGACACCTCGGGATACTGGAACAGCACACCGATGGAGCCGACGAGCGCGGTCTCGCGGGCGACGATGTGGTCGGCGGCGATGGACGCGATGTAGGCGCCGGACGCCGCCGTGCCGTCGACGAAGGCCACGACGGGTTTCTTGTCGGCGAGCGCGCGGATGTTGCGGTACAGCTCCTCCGAGCCCGTGGTGGTACCGCCGGGCGAGGAGATCGACAGGACGACGCCCCGCACGGACTCGGCCTTGCCGACGCGCTCCATCAGCTTGCGGGTCGATTCGCTGCCGGCGATGAAGCCGCCGATGGAGATGCGGGCGATCTGGTCCTGGTTGGCGGCGAAGAACCGGCCCTCGCCGACCCGGGCGCGGTAGCCGACCGCGCCGACCGCGAGGATGAGGGCGCCGACGCCGACCACCCGCCACAGGGTGAGCTTGCGGCGCAGGCGACGGCGGTCGATCAGGAACTCGGCGTCTGCGGCCATCCGACGGTCCACTCCCTGGCGCTCGGCCTCGACGGGCCGCTTTTTTCCACGATTCGCCGCTCGCCAGTCTGCGCCGGGGGCTGCGAACCGCACTAGGTCGTTCGGGTCACCCCTCCCGGTTTTCGAGGCGCCGGCTCCGGCCGTGGATCGGCCAAGTCCTTGGCGCGCCTGGATTCGGGCGGGTTCACCAACCTGCGGCCGTGTTTAGACCCGCCGGGCGCGGGGCGGCAAGGGGTCGGCGGCGGGAGGCCGGGGGATCGCGGGTGGACCGGGGTGCGGTGTTACGAAGCGAGGCCGGGCGAGAGTCCCCCTCCCCCTTGTGGGGAGGGGTTCGGGGTGGGGGTGGTTCAGGATGAGGCGTTACGGTGCCTCCTGCACCACCCCCACCTCCTACCTCCTCCCCACAAGGGGGAGGAGAATGCCCGGTCCTGCTCGCCTTGCGATGCTCGAACGGCAGGTGCCAAAAACAAAAAACCCCGAGAAGCGGGGTCTCCGCTCCTCGGGCCGTCGGTCGCGCGAGGGAGAAGGCCCAGGAGGCTAAAAAACTCCGGGGCGCTTCATCTTACTCCTCGTCGCCACCCTTCTTCTTGTTGAAGGCGGCGCCCAGGATGTCGCCGAGCGAGGCGCCGGAATCGGCCGAGCCGAACTGGGCCATCGCCTCCTTCTCCTCGGCCACTTCGAGGGCCTTGATCGAGACCTGCACGCGGCGGGCCTTGCGATCGAACTGCACCACGCGGGCATCGACCTTCTCACCGGCGGCCCAACGCTCGGGGCGCTGGTCGGCACGGTCGCGGGCGAGTTCGGCGCGGCGGATGAAGGTCTGCATGTCGGTGTCGACGAGCTTCACTTCGAGGCCCGAATCCTTCACCTCGACGATCTCGCAGGTGACGATCTGGCCCTTCTTGATCTCGCCGGCTTCCGCGAAGGGATCGCCGCCGAGCTGCTTCACGCCGAGCGAGATGCGCTCCTTCTCGACATCGACGTCGAGAACCTGGGCGCGCACGATGTCGCCCTTCTTGTACTCCTCGATCACCTGCTCGCCGGGACGGTTCCAGTCGAGGTCCGACAGGTGGACCATGCCGTCGACGTCGCCTTCGAGGCCGATGAACAGGCCGAACTCGGTCTTGTTCTTGACCTCGCCCTCGACCTCGGAGCCCACGGGATGCTTCTCGGCGAAGCCGTCCCAGGGGTTCTGCAGGGTCTGCTTGAGGCCGAGCGAGATGCGGCGCTTGACCGAATCGACTTCCAGGATCTGCACCTCGACCTCCTGGGAGGTGGAGACGATCTTGCCCGGATGGACGTTCTTCTTGGTCCAGCTCATCTCGGAGACGTGGATCAGGCCCTCGATGCCCGGCTCCAGCTCCACGAAGGCGCCGTAATCGGTGATGTTGGTGACCCGGCCCTTGAGCTTGGCGCCTTCGGGATAGCGGGCGGCGATGCCCTCCCACGGATCGGCGAGCAGCTGCTTGATGCCGAGCGAGATGCGGTGCGTCTCGTGGTTGATCTTGATGATCTTGACCTTCACCGTCTGGCCGATGGTCACGACCTCGGACGGGTGGTTCACGCGGCGCCACGCCATGTCGGTGACGTGCAGCAGGCCGTCGATGCCGCCGAGATCGACGAACGCGCCGTACTCGGTGATGTTCTTGACGACGCCGTCGATGACCTGACCCTCTTCGAGGTTGGCCACCAGCTCCGAGCGCTGCTCGGCGCGGCTCTCTTCGAGCACGGTGCGGCGCGACACGACGATGTTGCCGCGGCGGCGATCCATCTTGAGGATCTGGAACGGCTGGGGCGTGCCGAGCAGCGGGGTCACGTCGCGCACCGGGCGGATGTCGACCTGCGAGCGCGGCAGGAACGCCACGGCGCCGTCGAGATCGACGGTGTAGCCGCCCTTGACCTGGTTGAAGATCGTGCCGGTGACGCGGTCGTTGTTCTCGAACGACTTCTCCAGCTTGACCCAGCTCTCCTCGCGGCGCGCCTTGTCACGCGAGATGACGGCCTCGCCGAGCGCGTTCTCGATGCGATCGACGTAGACCTCGACCTCATCGCCGACGGCGAGTTCGGTGTCGCGGCCGGGGCCGTTGAATTCCTTGAGGGCGACGCGACCTTCGGTCTTGGCGCCGATGTCGATGACGGCGACATCCTTCTCGATCGCAACGACGCGACCCTTGACGACCGAACCCTCGGTGATCTCGTGATTGAGGAAGCTTTCCTCGAGCAGGCTCGCGAAATCTTCGCGGCTCGGCTGGGAAACGTTCAGACCAGCGGACATTCTCTCTCCTAGATGGCCTCCCGCGGGAGGCCGCGCCGACGGCAAGTGTGGCATGGACCCCCGTCACCGCCGGCCGCCGGATGGAACGATCCGGTCGGGCCAACCTCCTCGAGGGAGGGCCGACGCATGCTGGAACAAGCGATGGCCGAGGGCCGACGACCCTACCGGGAACGAAAGCGGGACCGGGGGTGCGCAGAGCACCGGCGATCCTTCACGGTTACCGATAGGGAAATCGGGGGCAGCGTTAGCCGATCCGCCCTTCCGGCGCAACGTCGAAGCGAAAGCCGCGGTGTCGCCTTCGCCGATCCGTGATCGTCGTTTCCTATCTTTTGACAGATCGCCCCGGAATCTCGGGGGACGACTTCACGGAGCGTAAAGAGGCCCGCGCCTAGACTGGCTCTAGGGTCGCGGGGCGCCAAGAACCCGGCCGATCATCCCCTCCCCGCCGGCGGGCGGCCGCGAAGCACGACGAAGACCGGACAGCGTGGGAGAGCACCGCATCAGCGCGACCGGCGCAGGCGCGAAGGCCGGGATCGGCGGCAGGCTGCATGGCCTGCGCCGCGACCAGCGCGGCGTCGCCGTGGTCGAGTTCTCCCTCGTCGCCCTGCCGCTCTTCGCCCTCGTCGCCGTCATCCTGGAGGCGTCCCTGCTCGTCTACGCCCAGCATCGCCTGGACGTGGCGGTCGAGCGCGGGGCGCGGTTCCTGCGCATCGGCTCGATCCAGAGCAACTCAATGGACGACGACCCCGCCGTGCGGCTGCGCGCAGCCATGTGCGGCGGCGGCTTCAATATGTTCCGCTGCGAGGACCTGCGGATCGACCTCGTGCCTACCGAGAGCTTCAGCCCGGCGCAGGTCGCCGCCCCCTACGACGCCAAGACCGGCAACTGGGCCCAGGGTTTCGGCTCCCATTTCGATTGCCCGACCGGCAGCAGCGTCGTCAGCCTGCGGGTCGCCGTCGCGGTGCTGCGCCCGTTCCGCTTCCTCGACTTCACCGGCCAGTCGATGCCGGGTCGGCGCCAGCTCCTCACCTCCACCATGGTCTTCCGCACCGAAGGGTTCGAGGGAAGAGCGTGTTAGGAGCGGCGCTGAAACGGCGGCTCGGGCGCTTCGTCCCCGCCGAGGGCGGAGCGACGGCGGTCGAATTCGCCTTCGTGGCGCCGCTCTTGATGCTTCTGTTCATGGGCGCGATCGAGATGCCGCGGGCGGTGGCGACGCAGAACCGCCTGTCGCAGGCAACGACCGCCATGGCCGACCTGATCTCCCGCCAGGACCAGACCCGGATCGAGGACGTCTACGCCGCCGCCCACCTCGTGGCCGCCCCCTACAGCGTCGCGGGGCTCGGCATCCGACTGACCGCGGGCGGAGTCTATCAAGACGGCAACGTCTACA
The DNA here is from genome assembly GCF_038442325.1 of Methylorubrum subtropicum. Classification (NCBI taxonomy): domain Bacteria; kingdom Pseudomonadati; phylum Pseudomonadota; class Alphaproteobacteria; order Hyphomicrobiales; family Methylobacteriaceae; genus Methylorubrum; species Methylorubrum subtropicum. The sequence goes on from NZ_JBBXMW010000013.1 coordinate 9,511, forward strand.
TCGCCAAGGTCTGCTCGAGCCTGCAGCAGGGCGACACCGCCCGCACCGTCGGCTCGACCCTCGGACCGCCGCCCGCGGGCACGGGCCAGAAGGGCGACCGCTTCGTCCTCGTGGAGACGCAGCTGGCCTACCGGCCGCTGTTCTCGTTCTTTCCCGTCCTCAACGGGCTGGTCTTCACCGGAAAGACGTCCTGGCCGGTGCGGGACGGCATCGCCTACAACGGCCAGCCCGAGATCGTGCTGCCCGGCGGAAAGCCCTGCCCGCGCTGATTCTTCTTTGGTTTTCGAGGCTGTCTCGGCTCCGAGCCCGGTCGCTTGACCCCTGCGGGAAATGGAACGGACCTTTGCTCCGGCGCCCGGAATGCCTCTCCGTGGTCGAGCCGAGCTTCACCGAATCTTCATCAAGGTTCGAGGTCGGCCCTGCCGACCGGGGATTCGAGCCGGGATGTACGTTCTTCCGTTAGGCCCTCCGGTCTAGATCACGGCTTCGGATCTCAGCGGAGTTGGCGGTCGCCATGGCGGCTCGGATGGGTCTATTCGGGATGAAGCCGCCGGGCTGGTGGGAAGCCGTCGGCCGCCTGCGCCGGGCGGATCGGGGCTCGGTCGCCGTGATCTTCGGCCTGTCGGCCACCGCCCTCGTCGGCATGGTCGGCGGGGCGGTCGATTACGCCCGCCTCGTCTCGTCGCGCAGCAACCTCCAGGCCGCCGTCGATGCTGGCGTGCTGGCCGGCGGCAACGCCCTCAAGCTCGTGGTGTCGAACACCGATTCGATCATCGGCCTGACGACGCAGACGATCCAGGCCGAGGCCAAGGCGAACCCGGCCTCGCCGGTCGCGATCCAGGTGACCGTGGGCGGCGACAAGACCACAGTGTCCGCACGGGCGCAGCAGACCGTCCCGTTGATGTTCGGCCCCTTCGTCGGGCTCGGCACGATGGCGATCTCGGCGCAGGCCAAGGCCAGCGTCGTCGGCAAGATGCGCCTGTGCATGCTCGCCCTCGATCCGTCCGCTTCCGGCGCCTTCGCCGTGCAGCAGAAGGCGCAGGTCACCGCCTACGATTGCGCGCTCTATTCCAATTCGACCAGCAAATCCGGCATGGTCGGCCGCAACGCCTCGATGGCCCGCGCCCAGACGATCTGCTCGGTGGGCGGCTTCGAGAACCAGAGCGCGAACTTCACCCCCAATCCGCAGACCGGCTGCCCGGTGATCCCCGACCCGCTGCGCGACCGCCCGATTCCGCAGATCGGCCAATGCTCGCTGCTCGACGCGGTCCTCAGGGTCATCGACGTCGCCACCGGCCCGAGCAAGGGCAGCAACGTCGTCCCGACGAACGTGACGCTGAACCCCGGCACCTATTGCGGCGGGCTCAAGATCACCAAGAAGGCCGCGGTGACGCTCAACCCCGGCATCTACGTGTTCAAGGACGGCCCGCTGATCGTCGACAAGGAGGCCTCGCTGACCGGCAAGGATGTCGGCCTGTTCTTCACCGGCAACAACTCGGGCCTGCTGTTCGACAAGAAGACCACCATCAGCCTCACCGCCCCGACCACGGGCCCGATGGCCGGGCTGCTGATGTCGGAGGACGCGACCGTCTACGCGCCGATCGATCCGGTCGCCCTCGTCGATACCCTGCTCGGCGACAGCATCGCGCCGACTCCACCGCCGCTGGTGACGCCGACCCAGCCGATGCGGATCTACCGCATCATCAGCGACAACGCCCGCACCATCCTCGGCACCATCCACCTGCCGCACGGGCGCCTTGTGATCGACTCCTCGAAGCCGGTGGCCGACATGTCGGCCTACACCGTCGTCGTGGCGCGCCAGATCAACCTTTATGAAGGACCGAACCTGTATCTCAACGCGAACTACTCCGGCACCAGCGTGCCGGTGCCCAAGGGCGTCGGCCCGGTCTCCGGGCGGCTCCTCCTGAGCCAGTGACCGATACGGGGTTCGACCGGAGGCGACCATGGACAGCCACGTTTCACACGCCCCGGCCCCTGAGGACCATGCCGGGCTCGACGACGGCGAGCCGCTGATCGCGCTCATCCTCGACGATTCGGAGATGAATAACCTGCTGCTCGCCCGCGCGCTCGCCCCGGTGCCGGGCTGCCGCGCGGTGGACTTCACCGAGCCCGCGCTGGCCCTGGCCTATCTGCGGGGGAACGTGGCCCGCATCGGCATCGTCATCACCGATTACGACATGCCGGGCATGACCGGGCTCGAATTCATCGCCGCCGCCCGCGAGCTTCCGGGCTTCGCCCACGTGCCGGTGGTGATGGTGACGAGCCTCGACCAGCAGAGCCTGCGCCGCGAGGCGCTCCAGCGCGGCGCCACCGACTTCCTCGGCAAGCCGACCGACCCGGTCGAGATCCGCGCCCGGGTGACGAACCTCCTGCGGCTCTCGCGCGCCCATCGCCGCGAGCAGGAGCGGTCCGCCATCCTAGCCCGCGAGGTCGCCGCCGCGGTCGCCGTGTGCGAGGCGCGCGAGCGCGAGATCATCGCGCTGCTCATGCGCGCCGCCGAGCATCGCGACACCGACACCGGCGACCACATCGCGCGCGTGGCCGCCTACGCCACCGTGATCGCGCGCAACCTCGGCCTGCCGTCCTCCCAGGTCGCCCGGATCGGGCTCGCCTCGACCATGCACGATGTCGGCAAGATCGGCCTCTCGGATTCGATCCTGCTCAAGAACGGCCCGCTCTCGGCGGACGAGCGCCGCGAGATGGAGAAGCACGCCGACCGCGGCCGGCGCATCCTCCAGGGCAGTTCGTCCGAGGTGGTGCAGCTCGCCGCCGAGATCGCCGCGAGCCATCACGAGCGCTGGGACGGCACCGGCTATCCATCGGGTCTGAAGGGCGAGGCGATCCCCATCGGCGGGCGCATCGTGGCCGTCGCCGACGTGTTCGACGCGCTGGTCTCCGAGCGCCCCTACAAGAAGCCGTGGACGCCGGAAGCCGCGGCCGCCTTCCTTCAGGAGAACGCCGGCACCCATTTCGATCCGGCCTGCGTCGCCGCCTTCCTCGCCGGCTGGGACGACGTGCAGTCTCAGTGCCGCGCCTTCGCGGCCTGAACGGACGATTCGAGCGATGCGCCTCGCCTCCCTCAACCCGCTGCGCTCGCTGGCGGGCCGGCTCGCCCTGATCGTCGCGGGCGCCGTGACCGGGGCGCTGCTCTTGGCCACCGGCCTGTCGGCATGGCGCGAGGTCGATCGCTACGCCGCCGACAAGCGCGAGGCCCTGCGCATGACCGCCCAGGTCATCGCCGCCGCAGCCGCCGACGCCACCGCGCGGGGCGACGAGGCCGGCGCGCTCGCCACGCTCCGCGCGGTCGCGGGCGACGGCACGGTCGTCTACGCCGCCATCGAGGGCGAGGGGGGCATCCTCGCCGAGCAGGGCATCGGCCTGCGCCTGTCGGAGGACATCGATCTCGACCGCGGCGCGGTCTCGCCCATCGACCTGATGACGACGCGCACCTTGCGCGTGACGGTGCCGGTGATCGAGACCGCCCGCGAGGTCGGGCGCGTCGTCATCGTCTCGGATTCGCGCGATCTCGCCGCCCGCATCGGCGAAGTCGCCGGCACGGCGCTGCTCGCCGGCCTGCTGGCGCTCGTCCTCGGCCTCGCCGTGTCGCTGCGGCTGCAGCGCTCGGTCACGCGCCCGCTCGCGGCGCTGGCCACCACCATGGACGGCGTGCGCCGCCACCACGACTACACCCAGCGCGCCGCGATCCAGGGCGGCGACGAGCTCGAGGGGCTGGCCAAGACCTTCAACGCGCTGCTCGGGGCGGTCAACGAGCGCGACCGGGCGATCGCCGAGCACGGCGCCGGCCTGGAGCGCGAAGTGGCGCTCCGCACCGCCGACCTGTTCGAGGCGAAGCAAAGCGCGGATGCGGCCAACGCGGCGAAATCCACCTTCCTGGCCACCATGAGCCACGAGATCCGCACGCCGATGAACGGCATGCTGGTGATGGCCGAACTCCTGGCGAACGCCGAGCTGCCGCCGCGCCAGCAGCGCTACGCCAAGGTCATCGCCCGCTCCGGGCAATCGCTGCTCGCGATCATCAACGACATCCTCGACTTCGCCAAGGTCGAGGCGGGCAAGCTGGAGGTCGAGCGCATCCCGGTCAGCCCGCGGGACGTGGCCGACACCGTCGTGACCCTGTTCGGCGAGCGCGCCCGCTCCGCCGGCCTCGACCTCGCCGCGCAGGTGGCGCCCGACGTGCCCGCGAGCCTGCTCGGCGACCCGGTGCGCCTGGGGCAGGTGCTCGGCAATTTCGTCTCGAACGCGCTCAAGTTCACCGGGGCCGGCCACGTGCTGGTGCGGATGGAGATGGAGGGCGGATGCCTCCGCATCGCCGTCACCGACACCGGCATCGGCATCCCGGAGGACAAGCTCGGGCAGATCTTCACCGCCTTCTCCCAGGCCGACCAATCGACCACCCGCCGCTTCGGCGGCACGGGCCTCGGCCTCTCCATCGCCGAGCGGCTGATCGCGGCGATGGGCGGCCATGTCGGCGTCGAGAGCCGGGTCGGCGAGGGCTCGACCTTCTGGGCGCGCATCCCGGTGGACGGCGCCGTGCCCGCGGAGCCGACGACGCGCCTCGCCGCGGGCCTGCCCGCTCTGGTTTCCCTCGGCGCCATAGGCAGCGCGACCCGTACGGTGCTGGAAGCCGACCTCTCGGCCGCGGGCTTCCGCCTCGGCACGGAACCCGGCGCCCACCGCATCGCGCTCGCCTCCGACCTCGCGGCGCTCGGCCGCCGCCCGGAATCGGCCGCCCGCATCGTCGCCCTGGTGCCGATCGGCGATCCGGCCGGGCCGGACCTGCTGGCGCGCGGGCTCGCCGACGAGCTGATGCGCTGGCCCCTGGTCCAGTCCGAGTGGCGCCCGGTGCTCGCCGCGCTCGCCACCGGCGCGCCGTTCACGGCCATCGCGCCCGCCCGCGAGGCGGAGGCGCGGCCCGCCGCCCTGCCCTCCTTCGCGGGCGCGCGGGTGCTGGTCGCCGACGACAGCGCGGTCAACTGCGAGGTCGCCACCGAGGCGCTGTCGCGGCTCGGCGTCACCGCCGTGACCTGCGTGGATGACGGCGCGGCGGCGGTGAGCCTGAGCGCGTCGCAAGCCTTCGACCTGATCCTGATGGACGGCAGCATGCCGGTCCTCGACGGCTTCGCCGCCTCCCTCGCGATCCGCGCCCGCGAGGCCGAGACCGGCGCGGCCCGCGTGCCGATCGTCGCGCTCACCGCCCACGTCGTCGGCGAGGGCGCGGTCGCGTGGCAGGCCGCCGACATGGACGGGATGCTGGCCAAACCCTTCACGCTGACCCAGCTCGCCGCGGTCCTGGCCCGTCACGTCGCCGAGCAGGAGGCGACGGAGCAGCCCCCGCTGCCCGCGACCGAGCAGGCGCCGCCCGCCCCCGTCGGCGCGCTGCTCGACGAGCAGACGCTGGCCAACCTCAACGAACTCGGCGACCGCGACTTCGTCGCCCACGTCCTGCGCCTCTACGCCCGACAGGCGCCGGGCGCCCTGGCCGATTTGGAAGCCGCGCTCGGCAACGGCGACGCCCCGGCGGCGGCGCGCGCGGCCCACAGCCTCAAGTCGATGAGCGCCAATATCGGCGCGGCCCGGATGAAGGACACGGCCGGCGGCATCGAGGCCTCCGCACGCGCCGGCGCGGCGACGGGCGACGCCACGGCTCTGCCGGCGCTGCTGGCCGAGACGCTGGTGGCCCTGGCCGCCCGGATCGGGGCGCCGGAGACGCGGGCGACCGGCTGAGCCTTCCCGAGCAGCCGGGCCTGCCAAACCGCAAAAGCGCGGGTCCCCTCCCCCTTGCGGGGAGGAGACTGCCTCATCCGGCTCTCGCGCGATTTGTGAAGGCGATTGAACGCACCCGCCCCGTATGGCGCACGAAACGCAAACGCGGCCGACGCCCGGTGCCGTAAGCGCCGACCGACAGCCGCGGAGAGAACGAATCAGCGAAAGAACGGAGCCCCGTCAGACCGGCATCCCGGCCGGCTCAAACAGGAAGTCGTCCACCGAGGGGATCGTCACGGCGAGGCTCGCGCCGCCGCCGTAGCTCGCCTTGGACAGGCGCCAGGGCCGCTCGGCGCGGGCGCGGATCGCCTCGGAGGGGCGCAGGCGGCGCAAGGAACCGTCCTCGTCCATCTCCTCGATGGTGAGGAAGCCGTAGACTTGGAGCCGCGAGGCGATCAGCTTGGTCTCGCGGTCGCCCGCGGGCACCTTCAGGCTGCCGGTGGCGTAGACCGCGTCCATCAGGCTGCGCTGGTCCGCCCGCGCGCGGCTGCGCGGCCCGGCCTCGAAGTCCCCGAACCCCGTCGTCCGAACCGGTGCCGGACGGCGGAAGGGAATGACGTTGTCCGTGCCCGCAACGCTACGCATACGCGAAAAGCCTCTCGTCGCCGCAAAACCCCCGGCCGGTGCGCTCTCAAGGCGCCTGCCGGCCGGTGCGCAGCATTCGACGAAACGGCTTAATGCCGGCTTAGCCATAGCCCCCCGGAGAGGGGCGCAGGCGTCCCGAAAAGGGCCGGACGAGAAACGCCGGCCTGATGGCATCAGGACGGCGTTTCTCGATTCCCGTGCCGCATCGGCTTTTTCCAAAAGCCGGCTGCCACCTTTTGGACCGATGCTTCAGCGAAGCGCGACGGTAAAGGCGCCCTCGGTCTTGGCCCGGATCTCGTCCTCGGTGACGCCGTCGGCGAGTTCGACCAGCGTCATGCCGCCCTCGCCCTTCTTGTCGATGGTGAAGACGCCGAGATCGGTGATCACCATGTCGACCACCTGCGTGCCGGTAAGCGGCAGGTCGCAGGACTTCAGCAGCTTCGCGCTCTCGGTGCCGTCCTTGTTCTTGGCGACGTGCTCCATCACCACGACGACCTTCTTGACGCCGGCCACGAGGTCCATGGCGCCGCCCATGCCCTTCACCATCTTGCCGGGGATCATCCAGTTGGCGAGGTCGCCGTTCTCGGCGACCTGCATGGCGCCGAGGATCGACAGGTCGATGTGCCCGCCGCGGATCATCCCGAACGAATCGGCCGAGGAGAAGTAGCTGGTCGTCGGCAGCGCCGTGATGGTCTGCTTGCCGGCGTTGATGAGGTCGGGGTCCTCCTCGCCCTCGTAGGGGAAGGGCCCCATGCCGAGCATGCCGTTCTCGGATTGCAGCTGCACCGACATGCCGTCCGGGATGTAGTTCGACACCAGCGTCGGGATGCCGATGCCGAGATTCACATAGAAGCCGTCCTCCAGCTCCTTGGCGGCGCGCTCCGCCATCTGCTCGCGGGTCCAGGCCATTTTTGTGACTTTCCCTCGTTTCGCACCATCGGGGCGACGCGCCGGCCAACGGAGGCGGCGGCGTCGCGCGAAAAGGCCTCTCGGCCGAATCCCAAAGACTTAGATTTGGCCGCCGCCCGCGGCCGCCGCCGCTTCCGGCTCCTTGCGCTTGCGCACGGTGCGCTGCTCGATGCGCTTCTCGCGGGTCGGCACGTGGATGATGCGGCCGATGAAGATGCCCGGCGTGTGGATGTGGTCGGGATCGATCTCGCCCGGCTGGACGAGGTGCTCGACCTGCGCGACCGTCACCTCGGCGGCGGTGGCCATCATCGGATTGAAGTTGCGCGCGGTCTTCCGGTAGACGAGGTTGCCTTCCGTATCGCCCTTCCAGGCGTGGACGATGGCGAGATCGGCGAACAGGCCGCGCTCCATCACGTAGTGCTCGCCGTCGAACTCGCGCACCTCCTTGCCCTCGGCGACCTTGGTGCCGACGCCGGTCTTGGTGAAGAAGGCCGGGATGCCCGCGCCACCCGCACGGATGCGCTCGGCCAGCGTGCCCTGCGGGTTGAACTCGATCTCCAGCTCGCCGCCGAGATACTGCCGGGCGAATTCCTTGTTCTCGCCGACATAGGACGAGATCATCTTGGCGACCTGACGGGTCTCGAGCAGCTTGCCGAGGCCGACGCCGTCGATGCCGGCATTGTTGGAGACGACGGTCAGGCCCTTCACGCCGGAATCCCGGATCGCGTCGATCAGCTCGTCGGGGATGCCGCACAGGCCGAAGCCGCCGCACATGATCGTCATGTCGTCGCGCAGCAGGCCGGCCAGGGCCGCCTTCGGGTCCGGATGTACCTTCTTCATCGAAACCGTCCTTCCGTCGTCGCTCGACGTCGTTCGCCCGCGTTCCGGAGAGGTTTTGGCCCGCGCGCGGTCATGTCCCCGCAGCGGGCTCGCCCCCCGGTCGGTGCATATCGGGGGATGTGCACTGCAACAGGGCGTTCGTCAAACCTGCGACGCAATTGCCGGCGAGAGACGGCGGCGGGGGCGCCCGAAGAGGTGTCAGGAAGCTCTGCATATCGGTCCCGTGCCGCCGCACGGCGAGAGACAAGCCGCTGACGAGCCGCTAGAAGTTCGTCCCTGACGACATTTTTCGCGGGGGCGCGGCGGATGCTCGTTTCAGGAGACGCCTTCAGGCGGACGACACCACGCTCGCCGATCCGGTCCAGGCCACTTCCGATTCGTTTCCTCCCCAGCCGGAGTGCCATGTCGCCGCGCCGCACCCTCTCCGCTCTCGGCCTCGGACTGGTCGCCGCCGGGCTGATCGCCGCCTGCCTGCCCTGGACCGTCGAGGCGCCGGGCGTGGCCCGCTTCGTCGGACGCGGTCTTCAGGAGAGCTGGGGCGTGTCGCTGAGCGCGGGCGGCCCCACCGAGATCGTGCTGCTACCGCTGCCCCGCATCACGTTTTCGGATGTGCGCCTGACCGAGAGCACGTCCTCCGGCCCGGTCCTGGCGACGGGCGGGCGGCTCGCGCTTCAACTCGACACCGCGGCCCTTCTCACCGGTCGCGTCGCGGTCGAGTCGCTGATCCTCGACGGTGCCGCGATTCATCTGCCCGAGGATGCCGACGACACCCGCTGGAGCAAGGCCGCCGAGCGGCTGGCCGGGGGGCTCGCCGAGAACGGCGCCCATCCCCGCCGCCTCGTCCTGACCCGCGCCACCGTGACCGGACGCGATCCCCGCGACGGCACCCGGCAGACCGCCCGCGACGTCGAGCTGACGGTGGCGTGGCGCGCCAACCTCGCCCTCTCCGGCGGCCTGACGTGGAACGGCGCGCGGGCGCAGTTTGTCCTCTCCGAGCTTCAGCCGCGGGCTCTCGCCGCCGGGCAGACCAGCCCGTTCGCGGCCCACCTTTCCTGGCCCGCCGGCTCATTCACGGCGGACGGCAGCGGCTCCCTGAGCGACGACGGCCTCAAGGCGACCGGCAACGGTGCCTTGCGCATCCGCTCCCTGTCCCGGACGCTCGCCTGGACGGGCGGCGACGTGGCGCTCGCGCCGCTCGCCGAGGATCTCACGGTGGAGGGCGCGTTCGAGGCCGCCTCGCGCGAGGTGCAGTTCCCGCGGGTGAAGGTGACCACCGGCGGCAACGTGCTCGAAGGCGCGGGCTCGGCGGATTTCGGGCCCGGCCGCAACGCCGTGCAGGCGACGCTCGCCGCCGACACGCTCAACCTCTCGCCGCTGCTCGCCGGCCTGATGCGGCTCACCGGCTTCGACGGCGGCACCGACCCGCAGGCGTGGCGCGCCCAATCGATCGCGCTGGCGCCGCTCACCAGCGGCGACCTCGACCTGCGCATCTCGGCGGCCAACGCCCGCATCGGCCCGCTTCCGATCACCGATCTCGCCTGCGGCGTGATGGTGCGCGAGAGCGGAATCGAGGCCTCGCTCGGCCGGGCCTCCGTGCGCGGCGGCACGGTGAAGGGCCGGGTCGTGCTCGTCTCCGACGCGGGCGACCGCGCCACCACCCGCGTGAAGGCGCAGGGACAGGTCGAGGGCGTCGACCTCGGCGCGCTGATGAGCGATCTCGGCACCGACCCTTGGGTCCAGGGCGCCACCCGCGGCAGCCTCGTGCTGGAGGGGACGGGCCGCGACGCCGGCAGCCTCGCGGGCAGCGTGGCCGGCCGCGTCGCGCTGCGCAGCGAGGACGGCGCCATCACCGGGCTCGACCTCTCGGACGTGCTCCAGCGCAGCGGCGCCGTCGCGCAAGGCGCGCTCGCCCGGCGCAACGGCCGCACGCCCTACGAGCACGCCGCCCTGTCGCTGCTGTTCTCCGACGGCGTCGGCGAGGTGGTGGAGGGGAGCTTTGCCGGCCGCGGCCTGACCGCCTCGCTCAGCGGCCGTCTGGACCTCGCCCGCCGCCGCGTCGAGGCCCGCGCCGACGTCGCCCCGCGGGCCGGGACCGAGGGCGCCCCGCGCCACGCCGCCTCCTTCGCGCTGACCGGCCCGTGGGAGTCGGTGAGCGTCGGCCCCGCGATGCTGGCCCGTGCCACCGAGACCGCCGACCGCTTCCGCCGCCCCGGCGCCGACCTGCCGCTGGGCATCAGGGCCTACGCACCGGCCTCGGCGCCGTAAGGCTTCAGCGCTTCCAGCAAGTCCGTTCTCCAACACGCGCCCTCATCCTGAGGTGCCGCGAAGCGGTCTCGAAGGAGGGCTCCAGGGATCGCGCGATCCGCTGGAGCCCTCCTTCGAGGCCCGCCGAGGCGGGCACCTCAGGATGAGGAGGTTGGGTGGGATGAGCCGCGCGTTGCTGTGATCACGACGCGACCCGTCGATGTAACGGCCTTATGAATTCCCGTTCGCCGTACCGGTCTGCGATCCGCCCTTCGCCTTGTCGAACGCCTTGCGGAGCAGGTCGCTACCGACTTCCATCGCGGCGTCCATGGCCCGCTGGGTCAGCGTGCCCGCGGCCACCGACTCGCCCGCGTAGAGCGGCTGCTCCAGCGCCAGCGTGTCGCCGCGGGTGACGCGCAGGCGGGCGACCTCGCGGCCTTGCTCCACGGGGGCGGCGAGCGGGCCCTGGTAGACGACGCGGGCCGACACCCTTTCCGACGAGCCGCGCGGCAGCAGGAGCCGCACCGGCTTGTTGGCGACGACCGGAACCGACCCCTTCTCGCCGCCGAACACGGAGACTTCGGCCACGGTCTCCCCCTGCGCGAAGACCTGACGCGGCTCGAACGCGCGGAACCCCCACTCCATCAGCTTGCGGGTCTCCGCGGCGCGGTCGCGGGCGGTCTTGAGGCCGGAGACCACCATGATCAGGCGCTGGCCGTTCTGCACCGCCGAGCCGGTCAGTGCGTAGCCGGACTCTTCCAAATAGCCGGTCTTGAGGCCGTCGGCGCCGATGTCGAGGGTGAGCAGCGGGTTGCGGTTCTGCTGCTTGATCTTGTTCCAGGTGAATTCACGCTCGGAATAGATCTTGTAATATTCGGGATACGTATCGATCAGGTGCTGGGCGAGCTTGGCCATGTCGCGGGCGGTGACCTTCTGGTCCGGCGCCGAGTAGCCGGTGGCGTTGCGGAAGGTCGAGCGCGCCATGCCGATCTCCTTCGCGCGGCGGTTCATGATGCCGGCGAAGGCCTCCTCGGTGCCGGCCATGTTCTCCGCGATGGTGATCGCCGCGTCGTTGCCCGACTGGACGATCAGGCCGCGCAGGAGGTCCGACAGCTTGATGCGGCTGTTGACCTGGGCGAACATCGACGAGCCGCCGCCGCCCGCGCCGCCGCGGCGCCACGCGTCCTCGGTCACCTGGAACTCGGTGTCCATGGTCAGCCGCCCCTCCTTGAGGGCGCCGAACACGATCTCCGCCGTCATCAGCTTGGCCATGCTGGCCGGGGAAAACAGCTCGTCGGCGGCCTTCTCGAACAGGACCGAGCCGGATTCGGCATCGACCAGGATCGCGTGCGGCGCCGCCGTCTGGAAGCTCTGCGCCGAGGCCCCCTGCGGAGCGAAGACGCTCGCCAACACCAGAGCCAGCAGGGCCGGTACCGCGGCCAACGCCGTCCTGAAATCTCGCCTACGCATGTTCGCCTCTCACGGACCCGTCCCGGACGCACCGGGACCGGACCCTTTCAACAAGCGTGACCATAGCTTGGTTCGATGACGATTTCGAAGGGCAAAAACGCGCGGCGCACCGGCTTCGAACCCCGCCGTCCGCGGACCCGGCTCCGCTTGTTCGGGAACGCCCCCGATCCCATATGAAGCTCATGGATTTCCACAGCTTTTTGCAAAGCCCGGCGCCGGCTTCGGCGTGGCGGATCGTGCCGCTGTCCGGCACCTTCGAGGTCGTCTACGAGGACGCCCGCGGCGCCTGGACGACCCGCACGCTGGACGCGCGCGAGTTGAAACTCGGGCCCGGCCGCACGCTGCTCGGTGGCACCGACCGGGCGCACGGGCTCTACCGGGGCCTGCGCGCCGACCGCATCCGCCGGCTCACCGACATGCGGAGCGGCCAGCGTATCGAAGCCGGCATCCTCGACTGGCTGCTCGCCCGCGCCGACGCGCAGAGGCGGGCAAGTCACCCCCGCGGCACGCGCCGGGCGGCCTGAGACCCTCGTTCTCCACGCAAAATCGGCCCCGGCTCGTCTCGCAGGCGAGGCGGAGGTTCGGTATAGCCGTGCGATGGAACTGATCGCCACCACCCAGGCCCTCGCCGAGACCTGCACCCGCCTCGCCGCTCAGCCGTTCGTCACGGTCGATACGGAATTCATGCGGGAGACGACCTATTACCCCAAACTCTGCCTGATCCAGATGGCGGGGCCGGACGGCACGGCCTGCCTCGTCGATCCGCTGGCACAAGGCATCGACCTGAAACCCTTCCTCGACCTGATGGCCGACGAGAGCGTGGTGAAGGTGTTCCACTCCGCCCGCCAGGACCTCGAGATCATCTGGCTGATGGGCGGGCTCCTGCCGCATCCGTTCTTCGACACGCAGGTCGCCGCGATGGTCTGCGGCTACGGCGATTCCGTCTCCTACGAGCAGCTCGTCAACGACGTCGCCAAGGCGCGCATCGATAAGTCGTCCCGCTTCACCGACTGGTCACGCCGCCCGCTTTCCGAGGCGCAGCTCGCCTACGCGCTCTCCGACGTGACCCATCTCGTCACGATCTATCAGGTGCTCGCCGCCGAGCTGCTGCGCACCGACCGCGGCCTGTGGCTCGACGAGGAGATGGCGGTCCTCACCTCGCCCGAGACCTACCGGGCCGATCCGGCCTTCGCCTGGAAGCGCCTGTCGGGCCGCATGCGCAAGCCGCGGGAGATCGCGGTGCTGATGGAGGTGGCCGGCTGGCGCGAGGCCGAGGCGCAGAGCCGCAACGTGCCGCGCGGGCGCATCCTCAAGGACGAGGCGGTGATCGACATCGCCACCGCCGGCCCCCGCAGCGTCGAGGCCCTGGGCCGTCTGCGCACGATCCCCGCCGGGTTCGAGCGTTCGCGCACCGGCGGCGAGATCCTGGCCGCGGTCGAGCGGGGCTTCGCCCGCGACCTGTCGCAGATCTCGGCGCCCGAGCGCGCTCGCACGCGCGGCGGCAACAACGGCGCTCTGGTCGACCTCCTCAAGGTGCTCCTGAAGGCGGTGGCCGAGGCCGAGGGCGTGGCGCCCAAGATCATCGCCACCGTCGACGACCTCGAAGCCCTCGCCGACGACGGCGCCGACGACCTCGCCGTGCTCCAGGGCTGGCGCCGCGGCCTGTTCGGCGAGAAGGCGCTGGCGCTCAAGGCCGGGCGCATGGCGCTCTCGGTCGAGCGCGGGCGCGTCGTGGTGCGGGACGTGCCCGCGGCCTGACAAGTTCGTGCGGCCCTTGCGGAAAACGCGCGTGGCGCGCGGCCCGGCCCTTGGCGACCGGGTGGCGATGCCGTAACTCGGGATCAACAGGCAATCGTCCTTGCCTCTTGATCCCGTTTTGCGTAGCGGCACGCGCCCATGTTCGAGCCGAACGAAGTCCTGCAGGTCGCAAGCGGACGCGGCACCGTCTCGGCCGAGGGCGTGGCGACGGCCAAGGTGCGCTACAAGCTGGTGATCGAGCGCCGCTCCGGCGCCGTGACCGCGCACGGTACGCTGACCGGCACCTATGCGGGCCTGCGCCCGATCTGGCTCGTGCCGGATTCGGTGCTGACCCTGAAGAACGGCCGCACGGTCGCCATTTCGGTCACCGACCTCGTCGGCGACACCGCCGAGTTCGAGGCGACGGAGCCGGTGCCGCTCGTCTGATTTTTTGTCGGTAAACCCATCCCACCCACGCCCCTCATCCTGAGGTGCTGCGAAGCAGCCTCGAAGGAGGGCTCCAGCCAGCCGCGCTATTCTGGAGCCCTCCTTCGAGGCTCCGCTTCGCGGAGCACCTCAGGATGAGGGGAATGGGTGGGATCAGCCGCTCGAACAGCCCTTGAGCCTTCGCGAGGGAGCCGTCCACCGCCGATGACGGACCACGCCCTCCCCTACCGCCCGCCCTACGACTGGCCCCGGCTCGCCGCCTTCCTGACTGATCACGCGAGCCCCGGCGTCGAGACGGTGACGGACGGCGTTTACAGCCGGACGTTCCGGTTCAGTGACAGGTTCGGCACCCTGCGCGTGGTTCCGGCCCTGGACGCCCCGGCGCTGCTGGTGCGCTTCCAAGCGCCGGGTCTGGACGACGCCGCGCGCGATGCGGTGCTGGCGCAACTCCGAACGATGTTCGACAGCGAGGCCGACCCGGCCGCCATCGCCGCCGGCTTGAGCGACGACCCTTACATGGCCGACCTCGTGCGGCGGCGGCCGGGGCTGCGGATGCCGGGCGCGTTCGATCCGTTCGAGCTGACCGTGCGGGCGATCCTCGGGCAGCAGGTCTCGGTGGCGGCGGCGACGCGGCTCGCCGGGCGCCTCGTCGCCGCCTTCGGCACGCCGCTTCCCACCGAGGCCGCCGCGCCCAGCCTCACCCACGCCTTTCCCGAGCCGGCGCAGCTCGTCGCGGCGGACGTGTCGCTGGTCCTCAACATGCCGCGCGCCCGCGGCCGGGCGATCCAGGGGCTCGCCGCCGCCTGCCTCGACGCGCCCGACCTGTTCGCTCCTGGGCCCGACTTGGAGACCAGCGTGGCGCGGCTGACGGCCTTGCCCGGCATCGGTCCGTGGACCGCGCATTACGTCGCGATGCGGGCGCTGAGGCAGGCGGATGCCTTCCCGCCCGCCGATATCGGCCTGATGCGCGCCCTCGATTCCGGCACCGGCCGCCCGAGTCGCGCCGGGCTGCTGGCGCGGGCCGAGGCGTGGCGCCCGTGGCGGGCCTATGCCGCGCTCCACCTGTGGGCGGAGGATGCGCACCGGCGCGGCGCGACAACCCTTCCGGCTTGATATTTTTCAAGGGCTTAGCGGCAGTGCTGCGGCCTCGCGGCGCCTCGGGAACGGCGCCGGTTAACGCGCCGTTTACCATGAACGGGGCACATTCTGCCGAGCGCAGGAGGAGCCATGACCCGACGAGCCGGCCGTAGTTTCGATGTCCTCAGCGAGGCGCAACTGGTGGCGGGTCGCACCGCCGGCCGCCGCGTCACGCCGCAATTGCTCGCCCCCACGGAAGGGCCGCGTCCGATCGCGCAGCTCCTCGACACGATCCAGCACGTCGCCGAGGCGGCGACCGGCGAGCGCAGCTTCCTGCACGTCCCGCCGACCGGACGGCGCTGAGTTCTTTGGCGTGGCGGTCCTCGTCTTCACCCGATTGCAGGACCACCCGCGCGAGACCTACTTCGCCACCAGCGGCGCACTCATCGTCGGGCGCATCGATTGCATCAGCGCCGCGCCCGGCGCCGAGCAATGGTCCTGGGGGATGAACCTCGACATCGGCGGCCTGCCGTTCCGCCGCGGCGGCGTCGCCGCGGACCGTCCCGGCGCGGTCGCGGCCCTGAACGAGGCCTGGGGCGACTGGAAGACCTGGGCAGGCCTGCGCGACCTCGACACCCTGGAGCCTTAGACAATCGTCTTGGATATGAAATCCAGGACGATTGTCCAAGTTTCTGTGCCGCATCGGCTTTCTCTGACAAGCCGGTACCCACCTTTCGGGCCGATGCTTTAAGCGCCGGGTGCAGCCTGCCCGAGGGTCAGCAGCACGATCTCCGGCGGCACGCCGAAGCGCACCGCCACCTTGCTGACGCCGAGGCCGCCCGAGACGATGAGGTGGCGCCCGTCCTCCACGACATGGCCGTAGGCGTAGCGCTCGCGGCGCGTGCCGGCGAGCATCGGCGAGACGCCGAACAGGCGGATCTGGCCGCCATGGGTGTGCCCGGACAGGGTCAGCGACACGCGCTGAGGCACCTTGGGAAAGATGTCGGGCTCGTGCGCCATCAGCAGGACGGGCGCGTCGTCGGTCACCTTCGCCATCGTCGCAGGGATGTCGGCGAGGCTGCGCGGATCGCCCGCGAGCAGGAACGGCTCCTGATCGGCCAGCCCCGCGAGCCAGAACGGGCGACCGTCATGGGTCAGGCGCAGGGCGTCGTTCTCCAGAACCGGGATGCCGCGCGCCTCCAGCAGGCGGCGCACCTCGACCGGCCCGCGCCGCGCCAGCATCGCCGCGCGGTCGTCCCACCAATCGTGGTTGCCGAGCACGGCGTAGGTTCCGAGCGGGGAATGCAGGCCCTCGAACAGCCGCACCAGATCGGGCAGCGGCACCCGCTTCCACGTCACGCTGCGCGAGGCCGGATAGTCGCCGAGCAGCAGCACGAGGTCGGGCTTGAGGGCGTTGACCGCATCCACGATCTCGGCGGCGCGGTCGAGCGGCATCCACGGCTCGCAGACATGGATGTCGGCGATGATCGCGACGCGGAGGCTCAGGCCCGGCGTCCAGCCCGGCGGCGTCAACGCGTAGGGCGTGACGACGAGCCGGAAGCGCGGCTCGACCACGAAGGCATAGGCGCCGGTCGTGGTGCCGAGGCCGAGCGCGGAAGCGCCCAGGCCCGTCAGCACCTGCCGTCGTGTGGGGAGGATCAGCATGCCGCCAGAGCCACCGGCTCGGCGGCCGCGTCAAGCCCCAGCGATGAGTCGGCCACGACCATCGCTCGAAGCCGCATCAGCGGCTTCGCGGCGCGAAGAGCGCCGCGCGCAGCGGGCCTCGGCCCTGCCGAGGCGTCGAGCGGAGCGAAAGCCTAAGCCCGCGGAGGCGGGCGCCGGCGACTGAGGCCAGCACAAAAATCAGGGCGATCGCTGCAAGCGATGGCCCTGCTATTCTACGGGCTCGTCCTCGTGGACGATCCGAAACACTTTCCCGGCCGCCTTGGCGCGGGCCGCCTTCACGGCGGCGGCGTTCACGTGCACGGCGGCGGCGAGCGCCGGCAGGGCGACGGGGCGGAAGCTCTCGCGGTCCTCGGTCACGGACACGCGGGCGGTGCCCGGCTGTATCGCGAACGACGAGGTGCGGCTGGGGGCGTACATATGTCCTGTCCTGGTTCGATGGCGGGACGGCCGTGACGGCGGGTTCGGCTCGAAATCCACCCGGCGGGCGAGCCGGGTACGAGCCCACTCAACAACCCGTTTTGGGCGAGATTGCGAAGTCGGCGACATAACGATCGTCCCGTTCACCTGAACGTAAGCTTAAGGTTCCTGCGAAGGCTGATTTTCGGGCAGGCCGTGGAAATGAGCACGCAAGAGGCGGCGTGTTTTTCCTGGCCTGATACTGCTTTGCAACAACGCCGATCTTGCAGCGCACTCGGCGGAGTTTTGATGGATGAAGGCGCTGCTTCGGCCGTATGGCTGGAGAGGCGGTGCATTCAAAATTCGATTGCAGGGGCCGGTCGTGCTGACGAATGTCAGAGCGAGGTTGAAGAAGGCGAGGCCCCGAACCTCAGCCCCGTCATTCCGGGGCGCCGAAGGCGAACCCGGAATCCACGACTGGCCGCGACGGTGCAGCTTCAAGCCGGGCATCCCGCATCACGGGTGGATTGCACGCCTCCGGCGCGCCCCTCCGGGTCCGGGTTCCGCTGCGCGGCCCCGGAATGACGGGCGGAAAGTGCGGAAAAAATCAAACCGCCGGCATCGGCTCCAGGCCCTCCTGCGCGATCCACGCCGCGGTGCGGTCGAGCGCTCGGCGCAGGCGTTCGAACAGGGTGTCGATCTCGTCGGTCTCGATGACGAGCGGCGGGCAGACCGCGATGCGGTCGCCCATGAGGAAGCGGACGATGAGCCCCTCGTCCTGGGCGAAGGCGACGCAGCGGGCCGCGACCCCGGCCTTCGGCGGGTATTGCCGCTTGTCGCACTTGTCGGCGACGAGTTCGATGCCGCCGATCAGGCCGATGCCGCGGGCCTCGCCGACCAGCGGGTGGTCACTGAGCGAGGAGAGCCGGGCCTGGAAGTGCGGCGCCTTCTCGGCGGCGCGCTCGACGATGCGGTCGCGGCGGTAGATGTGCAGCGCGCGGTTGGCCACCGCGCAGGCGACCGGATGGCCGGAATAGGTGGTGCCGTGGCCGAAGCCGCCGAGCTTGGCGCTTTCGTCGAGCATGGCGCGGTAGAGCGGCTCGTCGATGCTGATGCCGCCGAGCGGCAGGTAGCCGGAGGTCAGCGCCTTGGCAAACGACAGGGTGTGCGGGCGGATGCCGAGCGCCTCCGAGCCGAACCACGTGCCGAGCCGGCCGAAGCCGCAGATCACCTCGTCGGCGACGAGGCGCACGTCGTAGCGCTCCAGCACCGGCTGGATCGCGTCGAAATAGCCGGCCGGCGGCACGATGGCGCCGCCCGCGCCCATCACCGGCTCGACGAAGAAGGCCGCGACCGTCTCCGGGTCCTCGGCGAGGATTTGGGCTTCGAGTTCGTCCGCGAGGCGCTTTGAGAACGCCTCTTCGCTCTCGCCGGCCTCGGCGCCGCGGTAATGGTGCGGGCAAGCGGCGTGGAGGAAGCCGGGGATCGGCAAGTCCCAGTCGGTATGGTTGGCCGGAAGGCCCGTCAGCGAGGCGGTCGCCACGGTGACGCCGTGATAGCCCTTGCGGCGGCCGATGATCTTCTTCTTCCGCGGGCGCCCGAGCGCATTGTTCATGTACCAGAGCAGCTTGATCTGCGCGTCGTTGGCCTCGGAGCCCGACGAGGTGAAGAAGATCTTCGAGGTCGGGACCGGCATCAGCTCCTTGAGCGTCTCGGCGAGTTCGATCGCCGGATCGTGGCTGCGGCCGGAGAACAGGTGGGCGAAGGGCAGCTTGCCCATCTGCTCGGCGGCGGCTTCGACCAGTTCCTCGTTGCTGTAGCCGAGCGCAGTGCACCACAGCCCGGACATGCCTTCGAGATAGGGGCGCCCGTCCGAATCGTAGACCCAGACCCCGTGCCCGCGCTCCAGCACCAGCGAGCCGGTCTCCCGGAAGGTGGAGAGGTTGGTGTAGGGATGGATCAGGGTCTCGACGTCGCGGGCGGCGATGTTCGACAGCATGGCGGCGGACCGGCGGCTACACCGACGGGAACGGCCGGCACGCCGCCACACTAACGGCGGCAATCCCGCTCAGGAAGGCGCCGCACCCGCGCAGACCGCCCGGAACCGTTTCACCGATGCTCGACCCCGCCGCCATCGTCGCCACGCCCGCTCCGGGCCGGGAATGCGGCCCCTGCACGTTGTGCTGCAAGGTCTACGAGGTGCCCGCGGTCGAGAGCCCGGCCGGGCGCTGGTGCCGGCATCTGAAGCCCGGTGCGGGCTGCGGCATCCACGCGACGCGGCCGGACCATTGCCGGGCGTTCCACTGCCTGTGGATGACGGAGAACTGGATGGGGCCGGAATGGCGGCCTGACCGGGCCAAGATGGTGCTGAGCCTCGACCCCGTGACCCGGTTCATGAACGTGCAGGTCGATCCGGGGCAGGCCAATGCCTGGAAGCGGGCGCCGTATCACGACCAGCTGCGGCGCTGGGCGGCGTCCTCGCTGCCGTTGCGCCGTTACGTCCTCGTCCATGTCGGCCCGAACACCACGGTGGTGCTGCCGGACCGGGACGTGCCGCTCGGGCCCTTCGGCCCCGGCGACCGCTTGGTCACCCGCGAGCGGATGGGGCCGGGCGGGCCGACGGCGGATGTCGAGAAGGTGTCGGCCTGAAGTTCAGGCCATGCAGCGGCCGGGCACCATGCGGCGGGCCTCCGGGCCGGCGAGCGAGCTGATCGGCGTCTCGCAGCCCTCACGGGTCAGGCGCTTGGGCTTGGCCGGCAGCTCCTGCACTTCGCGGGTCGGCGCGGCGGGCTTGACGCGATCGAGCGGGCGCGGCGCGGTGGCGACGCGGATCGGGCTGATGGCGGTGTCGTAGGGGCGCAGACCCGGCAGCGGCGCGGCGGCCGGCGCTTCCATCGCCAAGCGGGACGCGGGGGCCGGCGCGGCGAGCGCGTCGGCACCGTGGCGCACAATCGGCAGGACCATCAGCGTCAGGATCGCAGCAGGACCAGTCACGCCGAGAACGAAGCCGGGCCGAAGCATCTTTGCGATCTCCGAAAGGGGAGCTTGACAGGATGTCGGCACAACGCGGCGATGCGTTCTGCGGTTCCTTCACTGTGCCGCTTCGATGCAGGACAGTATTGGCCGCGTTAACCGGTTGGCGATTCGCGGAGCGCGGGGGCGGCGCGGGCTTCAGGAAACGTTGCAGAAATGCCGCGCGGGCGAAAAAAGCGACCGATCCGGAACCCTCCCCCCGGCGGACCGTTGAGACAGCAACCCGGCCATCTGGTCCTCCCCGCATTCCCCTTGTGCATCGGCCGGAACCTTCTCAACGGGTCGGACAGCAGTCCGGCCCGTTTTTTCTTGGCCGTTCCCCTCCACCGTCATTCCGGGGCGCCGAAGGCGAACCCGGAATCCACCCGTGATGCGCGGCTGCGGATGGCGTCGCGGCAAGTCGTGGATTCCGGGTTCCGCTGCGCGGCCCCGGAATGACGGCGAGGGTTTGGATGCCCGAGCATCACTAAGAACGCGAAGAAGGCGCCGATCCGGGTGGATCGGCGCCTTCTTTGTTCGAATTCAAGAAAAATCAGGCCGAGCGGGCTTCGCGGCGGCGGGCGCTTTGCTGGAAGAACAGCGCTTGGCTGATGACCGCCGAGACGTTCGCCGGCTGGAACGGCTTGGCGATGAGGAAGGCCGGCTCGGGGCGCTCGCCGGTGAGGAAGCGCTCCGGGTAGGCGGTGATGAAGATCACCGGCACCTCGAAGGTCTTGAGCAGGTCATTGACCGCGTCGAGCCCGGACGAGCCGTCGGCGAGCTGGATGTCGGCGAGGATCAGGCCGGGGCGCTTGCTCTCGGAGGCGATCTTGATCGCCTCGGTGCGGGTGCGGGCGACGCCGATGACGTTGTGGCCCAGGCCCTCCACCAGGGCCTCAAGGTCCATCGCGATCAGCGGCTCGTCCTCGATGATGAGGATTTCGGTGGCCATGTCGGCGGCGAGTTCGCGGCCGGCCTCATCGACGAGGTCGCGCACCTTGGCGACGTCCACGTCGAGGATCACGCCGGCATCCTCCTCGGAAAACCCCTCGAGGCAGGAGAGCAGGAAGGCCTGGCGCGGCAGCGGCGTGATCTGGCCGAGGCGGACTTCCGCCGGGAGATCGTGCTGCACCTGCTCGCTGTGACCGTTGACCGAGAGCGAGTTCCAGATCCGGGTGAAGACGCGGAACAGGTCGGCCTTCACGTTGGTCGAGCGGCCGAGCGTCTCGGGCTCGTTGACCAAGGTCTCCAGGGTCGCGGCCACGTAGGCGTCGCCCGCCACCTGGCTGCCGGTGAGGGCGCGGGCGTAGCGGCGCAGGTAAGGCAGGTGCTGCACGACCAGTTGTGCTGTCGACATGGATTCCCCTGAGCCTCTGCGCTCTTCGTCGTTATCAATGCGCCGCTAACGCGGCGGTGCCCCGTCCGTTCCTGAGCCCCCTCGGAACCGAACCCGTGGGGCGGCGTTGCTGCCGAAGCCATGACTCATGTCAAGCCGCAACACAATCGCGGCGAGTCGCTGCGGCACAAGGGGATCGACCGAGGATGAACGAGGACGAGCCGGCCGGCGAACCGGGTGCCGGCGAGCGGCCGGATGCGCCACACCGCAGCGGACTGAGCGACCACACCCAGCAACGCATCGGCAACCAGCTGCGCAGCCTCTACGATTCCCTCGTCCAGCAACCGATCCCCGACCGTTTCCGCGACCTGATCGCGCGCCTCGACGACGAGGCGCCGAACTCGGAAGATTTCGGCGGCGCCTGAGTTCAGTCGCGCCCGAGCATCGCCTTGCCGATGGCGAAGACCCGCCCGTCGCCGAGCAGGTAGGCGGTGAAGCCCTTCGGAAACAGTGGCTCGAAAGCGGCGTCGCGCACGTTGAGCCCGCCGGCAAAGGCGCCGAAGGCCGGCATCACGAGGCGGTACCCGTCACTCATGAAGCAGCGGCGGCGCACCGAACGCCCGCGCATCGAGACCTTGCCGCAAGGGTGGAGATGCCCGGCGATCTCGCCCTCCTCCGCGCCCGCCAGCGGCTCGTGGCGGAGCGTCAGGCCGCCGATCGAAACCGTCTCGCAATAGCGCCCGCCGACGCCCTCGCTCACCGCGGCGTCGTGGTTTCCCGCGATCCAGACCCAGTCGCGGCCCTCCTGCAGGGCGGCGATCAGGGCGCGGTCGCCCGGCTCCATCCGCTCGGGGCCGCGGGCGTCGTGGAAGGAATCGCCGAGCGCCACCACGCAGGCCGGATCGAGCCGCTGCACCGCCTCGTGCAACTGGGCCAGCGTCTCCCGCGTGTCGTAGGGCGGCAGGAACTGACCGGAGCGGGCGGCGAAGGCCGAGCCCTTCTCCAGATGGAGGTCGGAGACGACCAGCGTGCGGTGCTCCGGCAGCCACAGGGCGCCGCTGCGGTCGAGGCTCAGCGCCTCTCCGGCGAGCGACAGGTCGGTGCCCTTCACATTCTTCTCGAGTCGTTGGCTCTGGGCCAAGGTCGCATCCTCACACGTGTCTGAGGGGCGACGCCTAGCCGAGTGCCTCTTCGAGCAACGCGGCTTCGGCCTCGGCCAGGATGTCGTCGGCCCCCTCCCCGTAGACCCGCTCGCGCCCGATTTCGAGCATGACGGAGACGGAGAGCGGCGAGACCCGGTCGAGGGATCGGTGGATGATTCGCCCCCGGATGCGCCTCAGCATCATGCCGAGGCGGGTCACGTCGAGGAGTCCGGTTGCCGCATCCTGCCGCGCGGCGCGCAGGAGCAGGTGGTCGGGCTGGTGGCGGCGCAGCACGTCGTAGATCAGGTCGGTCGAGATCGTGACCTGTCGCCCGGTCTTCTTCTGCCCCGGAAACCGCCGCTCGATCAGCCCGGCGATCACCGCGCATTGGCGGAAGGTGCGCTTCATCATGGCGGATTCGTCGAGCCACGCTTCGAGATCGTCGCCGAGCATGTCCTCGTCGAACAGCGCCTCCACGAAGCCCGGCGAGAGGGCGATGCGCTCGCTCACGTCCTTCGTCATCCAGATGGCGATGCCGTAATCGTTGGCGGCGAACCCGAGCGGGCGCAGGCGCGCGCGCTCCAGCCGGCGCGTCAGCAGCATGCCGAGCGTCTGGTGCGCGAGCCTTCCCTCGAACGGGAAGGCGGTGAGGTAGTAGCGGCCCGAGCGCGGATAGGTCTCGACCAGCAGGTCGCGCTCACCCGGCAGCACCGAGTGACGGCGTTGCTGCGCGAGGTAGGTCGCGAGTTGCGGCGGCAGCCGGTCCCACTCGAACGGGTCGGCGATGATCGCCCGCACCCGCGCGGCCAGGAAGGTCGAGAGGGGAAACTTGGAGCCGGCGTAAGAAGGAATCGCCGGATCGGTGCCGGGGCCGGCGCGGGTGGCCATGCACTCGTCCTCGGCCAGCCCCTCGAAGCGCAGCACCTCGCCCGCGAACAGGAAGGTGTCGCCGGGCGTCAGCGTCTCGCAGAAATCCTCCTCGATCTCGCCGAGCACCCGGCCGGACTTCGGCAGCACCGTGCCGGGTTTTCCGCGCAGCTGCCGGGCGAGCCGGACCTTGACGTGGGTCGATTCGACGATGGTGCCGACATTCATCCGGTATTGCTGCGCCACCCGCGCGTCGCGCACCCTCCACCTGCCGTCCGCGTCTTTCAGGATCTTGGCGAAGCGCTCGTAGGCGCGCAGAGCGTAGCCGCCGGTCGCCACGTAATCGACCACCGCCTCGAAATCCTCCCAGGACAGGCCGGCATAGGGGGCGGCGGAGACGATCTCGTCGTAGAGGTCGAGGGGATCGAAGGCGTCGGCGCAGGCCATGCCGAGCACGTGCTGGGCCAGCACGTCGGGGGCGCCGATGCGGGCGTCGGGGGTGTCCTGCGCGGCCTCCTCCACCGCGTCGAGGGCGGCGCGGCATTCCAGCATCTCGAAACGGTTGCCCGGCACCAGATAGGCCTTGGACGGCTCGTCCATGCGGTGGTTGGCCCGGCCGATGCGCTGCATGATCCGGCTCGCCCCCTTCGGCGCACCGACATTGACCACGAGATCGACGTCGCCCCAGTCGATGCCGAGATCGAGGGTGGCGGTGCAGACGATCGCCCTCAACTGCCCCGCCGCCATCGCGACCTCGACCCGACGGCGCTGCGAGGCGTCGAGGGAGCCGTGGTGGAGGGCGATGGGCAGGGTGTCGTCGTTGAGGTGCCAGAGTTCCTGGAAGGTGTACTCAGCCTGGAGCCGGGTGTTGACGAAGACCAGCACGGTCCGGTGGGTGCGGATCAGGTCGTAGATCGCCGGCATGGCGTGCTTGGCGGTGTGGCCGGCGAGCGGTAGCGTGCGGCCGATGTCGAGCATGTGCAGGTCGGCCTTGGCGCCGCCAGTGGCGACCACGAGGTCGGCCATGAAGGGCGCCGAAGTATTCACTCTCAACGCCGCCGCGGCATCCCCTCCCCCCTCTGCGGGGGAGGGTGGCCCCCGAAGGGGGTCGGGAGAGGGGAGCGACGCTTCCGAGGATTTCGCGTCGATGGCGGCCAAGCGGAGGCGTGGTTCCCCTCTCCCGTCCGCTCCGCGGACACCCTCCCCCACCCAAGTCGGGCTTGCCCGACTTGGGTCTTCATTTGCGAAATTCGGGCAAGCCCGAAGTTCGTTGGGGGGAGGGTTTTGGTGTTGCGCCACCAAATACTTTCGCAACTCGTCCGGCTCACGCACGGTCGCCGAGAGCCCAATGGCCCTTAGCCCCGGCGCCAGCCGGCGCAATCGCGCCAGCGCCAGTGCCAGCAGATCCCCCCGCTTCGACGTGACGAGCGCGTGCAACTCGTCCAGCACCACCGTCCGCAGCCCTGCGAAAAACCCCTCCGCCTCGCGATGCGCCAGCAGCAGCGAAAGCTGCTCCGGCGTCGTCAGAAGGATATCCGGCGGGCGGGTGATCTGGCGGGTGCGCTTGTGGGCCGGGGTGTCACCGGTGCGGGTCTCGACCGTGACCGGCAGGTTCATCCCGGCGATCGGCGCATCGAGGTTGCGGGCGATGTCGACGGCGAGCGCCTTGAGCGGCGAGACGTAGAGCGTGTGCAGTCCGCGCTTGCCCCTCCCCTTCTCGCTCAGCTCGACGAGGCTCGGCAGGAAGCCCGCCAGCGTCTTGCCGGCCCCAGTCGGCGCCACGAGCAGCGCCGAGCGCCCGGCCTGCACGGTCGCCAACAGTTCGAGCTGATGCGGGCGCGGCTGCCAGCCGCGGGCGGCGAACCAGTCGGCGAAACGCGGCGGGAGATCGGAGGGGGGCACGCCGCTCAGGTAAGGCGCCGGGCCCGGTCCGCCACCCGCGTCACGCCAGCGCCATCAGAAACCGGTCGATCAGCTCAAGCGCCCGCTCGGTGAGCGGGCCGGGATAGCGCACGAAGACGTGGCAGCCCCCGGCATAGACCGCGGTGTGGCCGCCGTTGCCGGCCGCCGCCCAGCGGGCCGACATATAGAGCGTGTCGTCCAGGAGCGGGTCGGCGGTGCCGACGGTGAAGAGCGCGGGCGGCAGCCCCTTCAGCTCGGCGTAGAGCGGCGACACATCGGGGCGGCGCCGGTCGATGCCCTCGCGGACATAGCCGTCGGCGAAGCGCTCCAGATCGGTGGAGTTGATGACGAGGCGTTCCTCGCCCCACAGCCGCACGCTCGGGGTCAGGCCGAGATCGTAGAAGCCGGCATTGAGGTTGGCGCCCCGGAAGGCGCGCGGCAGATCGTGCCGGTCGCGCAGGCGCAGCAGCACCATCACGGCGAGATGCGCGCCGACCGATTCGCCGCCGATGGTCAGCGCGGTGACGCCGAGTTCAGCCCGGCCCGGCCCGGCGAGCCAGAGGGCGGCGGCCTCGCAATCCTCCAGCGCCGCCGGATAGGGATGCTCGGGCGCCAGCCGATACTCGACCGAGAGACAGACGAAGCCGCAGGCATCGGCGATGCGCTCCAGCCACGGGTCCTGCTCGTCGGCCGCGCCCCAGACCCAGCCGCCGCGGTGGATGTGGAGATAGGCGCCGCGCGGCTTGGCTCTGGGCCGGATGACGCGAAGCGCCAGCGGGCCGCCGGGTCCGTCGATGGTCAGCGTCTCGGCGCGGGCGCTGCGCGGCATGGCCGGCGAGGCCTTGGTGCCCTCGCGGCGGCGGGCGCGTACGTCGGCGATCGGCAGCGACCACGGGTCGGGCTGCGCCGCATGGGCGGCCACGATCTCGGCGTTGAGCGCCTTGGTCTCCGGATCGATCGTCGCCGGGTCGAACAGGGCGTGGTCGATCATGGGCCTTTCTCGGGTTTCAACTCGGCAGCAGCCCGCCATCTTGAGCGGAACGCGCCCCGGTGCCATCTGGCAGAGGCCGCGAAAGCGTCCAACGACGGATCGGGGCGCGCGGTTTCACACGGCTGTGGCGGCGGAGCAACGCACGCGCAGGCTGGTGGCTGGGGATGAAGGACCGGAACGGCATGATCGGCGATCACGACACGCGGCGCGGCCTGCCTCCGGGACCGGGCGGCTACGCCGACCCGCGCTACGGCGCCCCGCGCCCCCGCTCGGCCCTCAACCGATTCCTCGGCGGCTCGCCTGCGGCGGTGGCGGTCAAGCTGCTGTTCCTGTCGGTGCTGGTCGGCGCCGTGATGGCGATGCTCGGGCTCACGCCGGGCCTGCTGTTCTGGCAGGGCTACGACCTCGTGCGCCAGCTGATCGACCTCGGCTTCGACACCTTCCACGATTTCGGCCGCTGGGTGCTGGCCGGCGCCGCGGTGGTGGTGCCGATCTGGTTCATCGCGCGGCTGCTGTCGGCGTCGCGGGAGCGGTGAAACACCCCGTCATTCCGGGGCTCGCCATGGGCGAGAACCCGGAACCGGAGGGGCGCGCCGGAGGCGTGCAATCCACCCGTGATGCGCGGCTGTACGAAGCGTCGCGGCCAGTCGTGGTTTCCGGGTTCCGCTGCGCGGCCCCGGAATGACGGTGGCGAAGGCAGAAGCAGGTGTGGCCCGGCCTGCGACGCGGAACCGATTGCGCGGCGATCTGGTACGGTTCTAAGAACGGCGCCCTAACTAGCCGCCAGCCTCAAAGAAAAATCAGACCGAGGACGCGCCGTGCAGACCAGCTTCTCCCCCGAGCAGCTCGCCGATCCCGCCATGGCGGCCTCGGAGAAAATCCTGCGCACCTGCGTGCATTGCGGCTTCTGCACCGCGACCTGCCCGACCTACCTGCTGCTCGGCGACGAACTCGATTCCCCGCGCGGTCGCATCTACCTCATCAAGGACATGCTGGAGGGCGGCAAGGCGGCGAGCCGCGAGGTGGTCAAGCACGTCGATCGCTGCCTCTCGTGCCTGTCCTGCATGACGACCTGCCCGTCGGGAGTGCATTACATGCACCTCGTCGATCACGCCCGCACCCACATCGAGAAGACCTACAAGCGCCCGCTTAGCGACCGGCTGCTGCGCTCGGTGCTGGCCTTCGTGCTGCCCTATCCGAACCGCTTCCGCCTCGCGCTCCTCGGCGCCAAAATCGGCGCGCCGTTCCGCCCGCTGATCGCCCGGGTGCCGCGCGTCGGCAACCGGCTCGCGGCGATGCTCGACCTCGCGCCCGCCGAGCTGCCCAACCGCAACCGGTTCGACCGGCCCGGTGTCTTTCCCGCCGACACCTCGGCGCAGGAGGTCAGCGACCTGTTTCAGACCGGCCGCGATTCCGGGCCGGGGAAGCGCCGCGGCCGGGTCGCGCTGCTGCGCGGCTGTGCGCAAAGCGTGCTGCGGCCGGACTTCAACGAGGCGGCGATCCGCCTGCTCAACCGCCACGGCGTCGAGGTGGTGCAGCCCAAGGGCGAAGGCTGCTGCGGAGCGCTGACCCACCACATGGGCAAGGAGGACTCCTCCCACGGCCACGCCAAGCGCACCATCGACGCCTGGATCGCCGAGATGGACCGCGACGGCCTCGACGCGATCATCGTGACGGCGTCAGGCTGCGGCACGACGATCAAGGATTACGGCTTCATGTTCCGCGACGACCCGGCTTACGCCGAGAAGGCGAAGCGGGTCTCGAGCATCGCCAAGGACGTGACCGAGTACATGGCCGAGATCGGCCTGCTGCCGCCGGTGGAGGACACCGACCTCGTGGTGGCCTACCACTCCGCCTGCTCGATGCAGCATGGGCAAGCCATCCGCACCGAGCCGAAGACGCTGCTGAAGAAGGCGGGCTTCACCGTGAAGGACGTGCCCGAGGGCCACATCTGCTGCGGCTCGGCGGGCACCTACAACATCCTCCAGCCCGAAATCGCCAACCGGCTGCGCGAGCGCAAGGTCGCCAACATCGAGCGGATGCAGCCCGACCTCATCGCCACCGGCAATATCGGCTGCGCCACGCAGATCGGGAAGGGCACCGAGATCCCGATCGTCCACACCGTCGAACTGCTCGATTGGGCGACCGGCGGCCCGCGCCCGGAGGCGCTCGACCGGATGCGCCCGGCCGCCGTTTCCGCGCCTAAGCCCTTGGCCGTGCACGCCTGAGGCGGCGCGCGGCGCGGCGCTTTCACCCAGGGATGGCGGCGGGGGCTTCCTTGACCCCGCTGCAGGTGCGAATTACGCCGCAACCTCCCCAGGTCCGGAATCGTTTGCGTCCCTGATGACTGATGAACCCGCAGCACCGCCCGTCGTCCTCCTCGTCGAAGACGATGGCCTGCTGCTGATGGAGGCCTCGGACACGCTCGCCGAGGCCGGCTTCGACGTGCTGGAAGCCCCCCACGCCGACAAGGCGCTCGCCGTGCTCAAGGACCGACCCGACGTCGAGATCCTGATGACCGACGTCGACATGCCGATGGGCTCGATGGACGGTTTCGCCCTGGCCCGCGTGGTCGCGCATCGCTGGCCGGAGATTCCGGTGCTGATCGTCTCCGGCATGGGCACCCCCGGCCCCGGCGACATGCCGGAGGGCGCGCAGTTCATTCCGAAGCCCTACGCGCCGACCATGCTGGTGCGGACGCTGAAGGCCTGCCTCAAGCGCGCGGCCTGATTCTCGGGGACACACCCTCACCGTCATTCCGGGGCCGCGTAGCGGAACCCGGAATCCACCCGTGATGCGGGATGCCCGGCTGAAGCTGCACCGTCGCGGCCAGTTGTGGATCCCGGGTTCGCCTTCGGCGCCCCGGAATGACGGTGGTCGAAACAAGGGGCGGTTAGATTGCGACGACGGCCGTCGCCGCAGCCCTGTCTCCCCACCACGCGGGGTTTCACCGAACCGCGTTTCGCGGCAGAAGACCGGCCACACCGCCATCGTCAGGTCGAACCATGAGCCCGGAGCCTAAAACCTACCGTCTCGCCACGCAGGCGGTCCATGCCGGGGCCGCGCCCGATCCCGCCACGGGCGCGCGGGCGCAGCCGATCTACTTCACCAACGGCTTCGTGTTCGATTCGACGGAGCAGGCCGCCGACATCTTCGCCATGCGCAAGACCGGCTTCTCCTACTCGCGCGGCTCGAACCCCACGGTCGCCGCGCTGGAGCGCCGGGTCGCCGCGCTGGAGGGCGCCAAGGCGGCCGTTGCCGTGTCGTCCGGCCAGTCGGCTGTGCTGCTCGTGATGATGACGCTGATGCAGTCGGGCGACGCCTACGTCGCCTCGCCGCGCCTGTTCGGCGGCTCGCTCGGCCTGATGCGCCGGCTGGAGGGCCGCTACGACCTTACGCCCCACTTCGCCGCCGACCTGACGCCGGAAGCGTTCGAGGCCGCGATCACGCCCGACACCAAGGCGATCATCTGCGAGTCGATCGTCAACCCCTGCGCCACCGTGATGGACATCGAGGGCATCGCCGCGGTCGCGAGGAAGCACGGCCTGCCGCTCGTCATCGACAACACGCTGGCCTCGCCCGCGCTCATCCGCCCGATCGAGTACGGCGCCGACATCGTCGTCCACTCGACCTCGAAATTTTTGGGCGGCTCGGGGCAGGTGATCGGCGGCATGATCTGCGACGCCGGCACGTTCGATTGGGCCTCGAAAGGCTCGCGCTACAACCTCATCAACGATCCCTGGCCGGACTATGACGGCCTGATCGTCAGCCAGCGCTTCCCCGAGATCTCCTTCGCGGTCGCCTGCCGCCTGTTCGGCCTGCGCGACCTCGGGCCGGGCCTGTCGCCGATGAACGCCTTCCTGACGCTCACCGGCATCGAGACCCTGCCGCTGCGCATGGCGCGCCACTGCGCCAACGCGAAGCAGATCGCCGCCTTCCTCAAGGACCATCCGGCGGTGGAGTGGGTGAGCTATCCGGCGCTCCCCGGCCAGTCCGGCGAGGCGCTGGCCAACCGCTACTGCCCGCAGGGGCCGGGCTCGATCTTCACCTTCGCGCTCAAAGGGGGCGAGCCGGCCGCGCTGAAGTTCATCGCCGCGCTCGAACTCGTCTCGCACCTCGTCAACATCGGCGAGATCAAGACGCTGGCGATCCACCCGGCCACCACCACCCATCGGCAGCTGCGCGCCGAGGAGCGCGCGGCGGCCTGCGTCGGGCCGGAGACGGTGCGCCTGTCGATCGGCCTCGAAGACCCCGAGGACCTGATCGCCGACATCGAGCAGGCGCTGGCCAAGGTCGCCTGAGCCATGCGCCGCCTCCTCGCCGTTCTCGCTCTCCTCGGGCTCGGCGCGGGCGGCGTCGTGGCCGCCGACTATCTCCAGATCGGCCGCACCGAGCCGCCGCTGGTGCCCGAGCCCGAGCGGGCCGACCGCATCCTCGTGGAGAAGGCGGCCCGCCGCCTGACGCTCCTCCGCGGCGACACGGTGCTCGCCACCTACCCGGTCTCGCTCGGCTTCACGCCCACGGGCCACAAGACCCGCGAGGGCGACGGCCGCACGCCCGAGGGCGTCTACGCGATCTCGTATCGCAACCCGCGCAGCGTCGCCCACCTCTCGCTCAAGGTCTCCTACCCCTCCCCCGCCGACACCGCGGCAGCGCAGGCCCGCGGCGAGCCGCCCGGCGGCGACATCATGATTCACGGCCTGATGAACGGGTTCTCCTGGGCCGGGACGCTGCACCGGATGATGGACTGGACCCAGGGCTGCGTCGGCGTGACCAACGCCGAGATGCGCGAGATTTTCTCGAAGGTCGATGTCGGTACGCCGATAGAGATCCGGCCCTGAGGGGTTCGGACATCGCGCGCGGAGCCTCCGATCCATCCCCCTCATCCTGAGGTGCGCAGCGAAGCGGAGCCTCGAAGGAGGGCTCCAGTGATCGCCGAGACTTCTGGAGCCCTCCTTCGAGGCCGCTGACGCGGCACATCAGGATGAGGGCGATGGGTGGGATAAACCGGTACCGTCTCTCAGAAATGCGTGCCGATCCGCAGCCGCACCTGATGCCGGTCGAAGTTCGTCAGGTCGCGATCCTGGCCAGCCCGCGCCTCGCTGCCCGCCACCTGCGTCCCCCAGGTGAACGAGACCCACGTCTCCTCCGTCAGTTCCCGGTAGAACGTCGGACCCACATACACCGCCTGTCCGGCGAAGCGGTCGAGGCCGAGGCCGGAATAGGCGCGGAGGTAGCGGGCCTCCAGGCCGAGGAAGAAGCCCGGCCCGAAGCGCTTGGCCACCGCGCCGGCGACTTCGAGGTTCGAGGCCTGCTGGTCGCCCGCGATTCCGTCGAGCCGTGAGCGGCCGAGCGCGTAGACCACGTTGAGGCCGGCCACGACCTCACCCGGCACGATCTCCCGGTCCATCAGCAGTCCGGTCTCGATCGAGAGGCCGCGGGCGCCGAGCCCCGTCGCCGCATCGAGCCGGATCGCGCCGATCACCGTGTTGAGGGTCAGCCCGAACGGAGCCTCGTCGCGGGTGAAAATCCGCGCCCGCGTCTCGATGAAGCCGCCGGCCAGCGCCGCGACCTCGCGGTCGTCGAGGCCCGGCACGCCGCGCATCGTGTAGCCCGCGAAGGCCAGCCCCGGCGCGAGGCGGAAGCGGTCGCTCAGCGGCACCTTCAGTACCAGGGCGGAATCGAGCGCGCGAAAGGCGCCGCCGCGCTTGCCGAGCCGCGCCGTGGTCTCGGATTCCAGTTCCTTCTCCGGAGGCGCGCCGATGTCCGAGCCCTCGGTGAAGCCGAAAAGATGCTCGGTGTCGATGCCGTGACCGGAAGCTGAGGCCGGGGCGGCGGACAGCAGCAGGGCGGCGAGTGCCGGGATGAACCGGGAGGGAAGGCGCTTCAAGGCGGGCTCGCACCGATCAATATGCATGTTGCTATATCTGATAGGCGGAGCGCAAACTTACAGTCAAGGCTGAGTCGCACCATTCCGGGCAGGCGGTGAGATCGGGGTGGGTCGCCAAGGCTGCCGCGGGAAAAAAATCGCCTTCGGGCGGCCTCTCCCCATATGCCGACGCGACGCAGCTACGGAGAACGCTCGATGCGCGCCTACGAGATGTCCGCCGCCAAGGGACTGGAGAGTTGGAGCCTGAGTGAGCGCGAAAAGCCCGAGCCGGGGCGCGGGCAGGTGCTGGTGCGGATGCGCGCCGCCGCGCTCAACTACCGCGACCTGCTGATCGCCCGGAACCGCTACCCGTTCGCGGTCAATCTCGACCGGCTGATCCCGGTCTCGGACGGGGCCGGCGAGGTCGTCGCCATCGGCGAGGGCGTGCGCCGGTTTCGGGGCGGCGAGCGGGTCGCCGCCATCTTCGCGCAGAGCTGGCTCGGCGGCGCGCAGGTGGACGATATGTGGCACACGGCGCTGGGCGGGGCCATCGACGGGGTGCTCGCCGAATATCAGGTCTTCGATGCCGACGGCCTCGTGCGCCTGCCCGACCATCTGAGTTTCGAGGAGGGCGCCACCCTCCCCTGCGCCGCCGTGACGGCCTGGAACTCTCTCTACGGCTGCAAGCCGCTCAAGGCCGGCGAGACCGTGCTGGCGCTCGGCACCGGCGGCGTTTCGGTGTTCGCGATCCAACTCGCAAAGGCCGCCGGGGCGCGGGTGATCGCGACCTCATCGAGCGACGCCAAGCTGGAGCGGGCCAAGGCGCTCGGCGCGCACGAGACGGTCAACTACCGCAGCCATCCCGAATGGGAGCGCGAGGTGCGCCGCCTGACCGATGGTGCGGGCGTCGATCACGTGGTGGAGGTCGGCGGCACCGGCACGCTGCCGCGCTCCATCGCCTCGACCAGGGCCGGCGGGCATATCGGGCTGATCGGCCTGCTCGCCGAGGGCGAGGCGATCGACCCCCTGGCGATCCTGGGTGCGAGCTGCCTCGTGCGCGGCGTCGCGGTCGGCTCGCGGGAGATGTTCGAGGACATGAACCGGGTGATCGCGCTGCACGGGATCGCGCCGGTCATCGACCGCACCTTCGCCTTCGAGGAGGCGCCCGCGGCCCTCGCCGCGCTCGCCGAGGCGAGCCATGTCGGCAAGATCGTGATCCGGATCGACTAATCGGTCCCATTGCGGGGCTTCAACGCCCGCAGGGCCCCGCGGAAGGTGCGCACGTCCTGCTCGGTCATGCTCATGCGGTGGAGCATATCGCGCATGTTGCGGGCGATGATCTCGCGCTTCTCCGGCGGGTAGAACCCGGCCCGCTCCAGCGTCGCCTCAAGGCTCGCGAAAAGCGACAGCAGCGCCTCCCGCGTGGCGGGGGGCGACAGCATCTCGCCGGAGAAGCGCAGGGTCGCGAGGCCGGCGGCGCGGCGCCACTCGTAGCCCATCAGCAGCACGGCCTGGGCGAGGTTGAGCGAGGGGAATTCCTCCGTGACCGGAAACGTCACGATTGCGTCGGCGAGCGACACCTCGTCGTTGGTGAGCCCGACCCGCTCGCGCCCGAACATCAGCCCGATCCGCTCACCCCGCCCGATCCGCCCGGCCACCTCCGCCATGGCGGGCTCGGGCGCGAAGACGCGCTTCATCTGCCCGCGCTCGCGCGCCGTGGTGGCGAACAGGGCGTGGAGGTCGGCGATCGCTTCGGGGAGCGTGGCGTAGACCTTGGCCCCGTCGAGCACGTGGGTCGCGCCGGAGGCCGCCTCGCGCACGCCCTTCTTCGGCCAGCCGTTCTTCGGCGCAACCAGCCGCAGCTCGGACAAGCCGAAATTCGCCATGGCGCGGGCGGTCATGCCGATGTTCTCCGCGAGTTGCGGCTCGACCAGGATGACGATGGGGGCGGTCATGGGCGTTGGTTCGCGCGTCGGGTTCGGGGGCGATGGCGCGCGTGATGTCATCAATCCGCGGCGAGGGCCATGGCGTCCCAGTCCTGCGCGCCGTTCAGGACGTGAAGGATTTCGATCTCGTCCCCTCGGACCCGATAGAAGATCAGATAGGATTTGTGCACGCGTTTGCGGATACCGCGGCGGCGGTCGCGCTCGATCAGCGGGAAGCCTTCGGGCGCGTCGGCGATTCGCTCGGCGCAAGCGACCAACTCATCGACGAAGCTGACGGCACGGCGCGGGTTGTCGCGGGCGATGTAGTCGCCGATCGCTTCGAGGTCGGCCAGAGCCGCCTCGGAGAAGACGACCTTCATCCCTTCCGCGCCGACGACGCGTCCAACGCCTCGTACTTTGCGATCAGGCGTGACCGAACCTCGTCGGCCGGTATCACGCGGCCGGCATCGGCGTCCGCGATGCCACGGTCCAGGGCAGCATCGAGCGCCGCGAGGCGTTTCTCACGCTCCTCGATCAGCCTGACGCCTTCACGTAGAACGTCCGAACGGGAACCGTAGCGCCCCTCGCGCACGAGAGAGGCGACGTAGCTCTCGATGTGGGGGCCGAGATCGGCGCTGCCGGACATAAGCCTCTCGCTGACGCGGTGACGCGTCATGATATCTGCGACGACCGCGCAGTCCAAGCGGAGCGCGCCGCCAGCGAAGCCGGCGGCGCAAACTCTCCAATAAACTCAGATCTTCCCGTCCAACCCCATCTGGTAATACTTGTGGACGATCTTGTCCTGGTTCTCCAACAGCCAGTCGATCGACGGCTCGTTGGTCATGGCCTTGCGGATCGCCTCGGTCATGCCGCGGCGCTGGATGTCGAACAGGGCCTTGTGGTCGATGTTCTGGTCCTGGATGATGCCGGGGCTGAGCCAGACCGAGCAGATGATGCCGAGATCGTTGGCCTTCTCCTTGGGGATGTAGCCGGCGCGCACGGCGTCCAGCACGCCGTTGGCGATGGCGTACTGCACCGTGCCCATCAGGATCGAGGTGTACTTGTTCTCGGTCACGCTCACCTTGGAGACGCACAGCGTCACCGGGCGCACCATGATGTCGGTGTTGAGCAGCGCGAACACGCGGGAATGGCCGACCACCTGATCGCCGGTGAGGGTCGCGAGCGCGGTGCCGACCGGCCCGTCGAGTTCGCCGATGATGACCTCGGGCTCGGCGGCGGTGTTGGGCGGGCCGCCCGCGACGAGGGCTTCGCCGGCGCGTAGGATGATGCGGTCGCTCATGGTGTCTCCTTAAAGCCTTGATCCGGCGCGGGTCGTCGCAGCGCCGGGCGGGTTTGTCCAGGCCGGATAAGGCGATGCGGCCCCGCGCGCTTGTCCGGAAGCGACGCCGACTCGGGTCGGCCCTCCGATCTGGCGCGGTTCTCGCGTCAGAAGTGTGCAAGCGGGGCGGTGACAGAATCGCCCATCCGAAACAGCCCGTCGCGGCCCGACTTTGTCGTGTTGCTGCGCTGCGTTATAGGGGCGGCGACGAGGTTCCGGGACGACGCGGACGGCAGCCGGCCGGGCGCGTAGGCGCCCGGGTCACTGAGGGACCGACATGGCGAAGATCAAGGTGGCCAATCCGGTCGTCGAACTCGACGGCGACGAGATGACCCGGATCATCTGGGCGGAGATCAAGAACAAGCTCATCCACCCCTACCTCGATCTCGATCTCGACTATTACGATCTCGGCGTCGAGCACCGCGACGCGACGGG
Organism: Methylorubrum subtropicum; assembly: GCF_038442325.1. Lineage (NCBI taxonomy): Bacteria > Pseudomonadati > Pseudomonadota > Alphaproteobacteria > Hyphomicrobiales > Methylobacteriaceae > Methylorubrum > Methylorubrum subtropicum. The sequence goes on from NZ_JBBXMW010000013.1 coordinate 45,525, forward strand.
CGATCAGGTCACGGTCGATGCGGCCGAGGCGATCAAGCGCCACGGCGTCGGCGTGAAATGCGCCACGATCACGCCGGACGAGGCCCGCGTCGAGGAGTTCAAGCTTAAGGAGATGTGGCGCTCGCCCAACGGCACGATCCGCAACATCCTCGGCGGCGTCATCTTCCGCGAGCCGATCATCTGCTCGAACGTGCCGCGCCTCGTGCCGGGCTGGACCCAGCCCTTCGTCATCGGCCGCCACGCCTACGGCGACCAGTACCGCGCCACCGACTTCAAGGTGCCGGGCAAGGGCCGCCTGACGATCAAGTTCGAGGGCGACGACGGCACCGTCATCGAGAAGGAGGTGTTCAAGTTCCCGGACGCTGGCGTCGCGATGTCGATGTACAACCTCGACCAGTCGATCATCGACTTCGCCCGCGCCTCGTTCAACTACGGCCTCGCGCGCAAGTACCCGGTCTACCTGTCGACCAAGAACACCATCCTCAAGGTCTATGACGGCCGGTTCAAGGACCTGTTCCAGAAGGTGTTCGACGAGGAGTTCAAGTCGAAGTTCCAGTCGCTCGGGCTGGTCTACGAGCACCGCTTGATCGACGACATGGTGGCCTCATGCCTCAAGTGGTCGGGCGGCTATGTCTGGGCGTGCAAGAACTACGACGGCGACGTGCAGTCGGATACCGCAGCGCAGGGCTTCGGCTCGCTCGGCCTGATGACCTCGGTGCTGATGACGCCGGACGGCCAGACCGTCGAGGCCGAGGCCGCCCACGGCACGGTGACGCGCCACTTCCGCGAGCACCAGAAGGGCAAGGCGACCTCGACCAACTCGATCGCCTCGATCTTCGCCTGGACCCGCGGCCTGTCGCACCGGGCCAAGCTCGACGACAACGGCGATCTGGCCAAGTTCGCCGCCACGCTGGAGAAGGTCTGCGTCGACACCGTCGAGGCCGGTCACATGACGAAGGATCTGGCGCTGCTGGTCGGCCCGGATCAGAAGTGGCTGACGACGAACGGGTTCCTCGACAAGGTCGATGAGAACCTGAAGGCCGCGATGGCGTAACGCCACCGCTCAACCCTCTCCCCTCCGCGGGAGAGGGTGCCCGCGGAGCGGGCGGGTGAGGGGCCGGCTCCGCATTATCCGGCATCGTCGCTCCCCTCTCCCGCCTCGCATCCGCGAGGCACCCTCCCCCGCGGAGGGGGGAGGGTTTTTAGGCGGCGACGCGCTCCGCTGGATCGATCACTCCTTCGGAAACACCGCGCCCGCATTCGCCTTGCTCAGCGGCGTCGCCCCCGGCGCGACGCCGTTCTTCATCAGGATCCACGCCACGATCGGATCGAGCTGAGCGTCGGGCAGCGTGCCCGGCGCGTTCGGCGGCATGTTCGCAAAAATCCAGTCGCGGAGGTCGGAGACCGGTCGGCCGCCCCACTTCGCCTTGAAGGCCGGATCGATCAGCGAGGCGCCGAGGGCGCCGGCCAGTTCGGGGCCGTGACACTCGGCGCAGTGATCGTTGTAGATCACGTGGCCGGCTTCCGCCTGTTGGCGGTCAAAGGGGCCGGAGGCCGCGTGGGCGGCGATCGAGAAGATCGGGGCGCTTGCGAGAAGGAGGACGAAGGCGCTCGCGTAACCGAGGCTTCCGATACCTCCGCGATCAGCCCGGCGCATCCGTCTTCACTCCGATTCGTCTCCCGCATCTTATCCGGTTGATCGACTCGAAATCCGCCCCGCGCCGTCATCGCGAGGCGGAGCCGAAGCGATCCAGGGCGTGACCTTTTCGGAGGGGGCGAGACCTCGCCGACGGAACGGTCCAGACCTCTCCGGATGGTTCGGAGCCCTGGATTGCTTCGGCTCCGCCTCGCAATGACGGAGCGGGTACCCGGAGCGGTTGGTGGCCCGCGGCCGGTCGAGAACCGTCCTACCCCGCCTTCTTCGCCGCGTTCCGCTTGCGCGTCTCGGCGGCCTTCTTCGCCGAGGCCGAGCGCTGTTCCGGGGTGCGGGCGGCGGAAGCGGTGCCGCCGGTGCGGCCGCCCTTGTGCGCAGCCGGATGGTCCGTGGCCTTGCCCCGGCCGGAGCCGCCGGGCTTCTTGCCGCCGCCGTCGTCCTTGTTGACCGTGGCCCAGGCGCGGGACTCCGCTTCCTTTTCGGGCACGCCGCGGGCTTCGTAGGATTCGGCGATGTGCTCGGCCTTGCGGACCTGCTTGTCCGTGTATTTCGACTTGTCGCCGCGGGCCATGTGACTCTCCCGTGATCGGCGCCGCTCAGACTCCCGGCGCGTCGAGGACCGCCCGCAGCCGCAGGATCAGGTCGGCACGGCGGTAGGGCTTGTTCAGAATCTCGAACTCCGGACGCGGCAATCCGGTTCGCTCCAGAGAGGCCTCGGCGTAGCCGGTGGTGAGCAGGACCTTGAGCGAGGGGCGGCGGCGGCGCGCCTCGCGGGCGAGGCTGAGGCCGTCCATGCCGGGCATGATGAGATCGGAGAACAGGATGTCGATCTCGGGATGGTCGTCGAGGATCTCCAACGCCTCGCGGCCGTGGCGGGCGAGCAGCGTGCCGTAGCCGTAATCGCGCAGGATCGCGCGGGCGAGTTCGGCCACGTCGGCGCGATCGTCCACGACCAGAACGGTCTCGCTGCCGCGCTGCGGCTCGGTCGATGTCGGCGCACTCGACGACGCCTCGGCGGCGGCCTCGTCGCTCGCCGGAAACAGCAGGCGCACGGTGGTGCCCTCGCCGACCACCGATTCGATCTGCACGGTGCCGCCGGATTGCTTGGCGAAGCCGTAGACCATGGAGAGGCCGAGGCCCGTGCCCTTGCCTTCCTCCTTGGTGGTGAAGAACGGGTCCATCACCCGCGCCAGCACGTCGGAGGGGATGCCCGAGCCCGTATCCGTCACCTCGACGGCGACGCAGCGCGCGCCACCGGGGGAACTCGGCTCGCGGTTGCGGGTCGCGATGGTGACGCGCCCGCCCTCCGGCATGGCGTCGCGGGCGTTGATCAGGATGTTGAGCAGCGCGACCTCGGCCTGCGTCGGGTCGAGGCGGCAGGGCCAGAGGCCGGGGGCGAGGTCGGTCTCGATGGCGATGGTCTCGCCGAGCGTCCGCCCGGCGAGCTGGCGCATCTCCTCGACCAGCGTGTTGAGGCTCAGCGTGCGGCCTTCCAGCCGCTGCTTGCGGGCGAAGGAGAGGAGCTGCGCCGTCAGGGTCGAGGCGCGCTCGGCGGCCTCGCGGATGTTGCCGACGGCGCGGCCCATCCGGGCGCGGTCGGCATCGGGCCGCTCCAGATTGGTCGCCAGCGAATCGGCGTAGCCGAGGATGACCTGCAGCAGGTTGTTGAAGTCGTGCGCGATGCCGCCGGTGAGCTGGCCGAGCGCCTCCATCTTCTGGGCGTGGCTCAACGATTCCTCCGCCTGCTTGCGGCGGGTGATGTCGAGCTGCGAGCCGAAGAAGTACACGAGGTCGCCGGCCGCGTTGAAGACCGGGCTGACGAACAGGGCGTTCCAGAAGGCCGAGCCGTCCTTGCGGTGGTTGATCAGCTCGAGCGAGATGTCCTCGCGCCGGTCGATCGCGGCGCGAAGCTTCGCCTTCGCCTCCGGGTCGGTGTCCGGCCCCTGGAGGAAGCGGCAATTGCGGCCGACGACCTCCTCATTCTCGTAGCCGGTCATCGTCAGGAAGGCTTGGTTGACGAAGACGATGGGCTGATCGGGGAGGTTGGGATCGACCACCGTCATCGGCATGCGCGTCATCTCGACGGCGGCGAAGAAGATGCCGCTGCCCGATTCGAACTCGTGGCCGGCGAGACCCGCCTCGACGCGCGGATGGGCGTTGTGGGACGGCTTCTCGGGGATATCGGTCATCGACGGGCCGTCCTCCGGCGCGGGGTGGCCGGCGTCCCGTCCCCCCTTCGTGCGTCTCATGCCACGGCGGGCGCGGGAGGTTGAGTCCCCCGCCCGCCAGGGCGGCGTCATTCCTCCGTGTCGATGCCGAAGCGCACGCTCTCGACGTTGGCCCGCTCGAACGCCTGCATGACGAACTGGTACGAGCGCTCGGTGGCGCTGTGCTCGCCGTCCTCGCCCTCGTCGGGCTTCAGGACGAACATCAGCATCGAGCGACCCGTGACCGCGTAGGTCTCGCCGACCTTGAAGCTCGCGACCTCCTGATCGTCGGGCAGGTTGGTGTCGAGGAGCCGGGTCCAGGCGGTGCCGCCGGGCGTGTCCGGGAAGGTGAAGCCGACGACGTCGTGATAGGCGTTGTAGAATAGGAGCAGCGTGGCATCCTCGCCGCGGCGGTGGATGCCCGAGGGCTGGGCGCGCCCGTCGAGCAGCACTGCGAGCGAGCGGGAATTGCCGTCGTTCCAGTTCTCCGGCGCCATCTCGGTGCCGGCCGGCGTCAGCCACGTCACGTCCTTGACGCCGAAATCCTCGTCGTAGGCCCCCGTCACGAAGCGACCGCGCGACAGCATCGGCAGGGCGTTGCGCAGCAGGATCAAGCGCTGGGTGAACTCGGCGAGATCCCGCTCCTCCTCGCCGATGGCGCCCCAATCGACCCAGGACACCTCGTTGTCCTGGCAATAGGCGTTGTTGTTGCCGTTCTGCGTGCGGGCGAACTCGTCGCCGGCCAGCAGCATCGGCGTGCCCTTGGACAGGAACAGCGTCGCCAGCAGGTTGCGCATCTGGCGCAGGCGCACCGAGCGGATCGCCGGATCGTCGGTCGGGCCTTCGACGCCGTAATTGTAGGACAGGTTGTGGCCGTGGCCGTCGCGATTGTCCTCGCCGTTGGCCATATTGTGCTTCTCGTTGTACGACACCGTATCGTTCAACGTGAACCCGTCATGCGCGGTGATGAAGTTGACGGACGCCCAGGGCCGGCGACCGCGCTTGTTGAACTTGTCGGCCGAGGCGGTGATGCGGGAGGCCAGCCCCGGCAGCAGGCCGCCGTCGCCCTTCCAGTAGCCGCGCACGTCGTCGCGGAACCGGTCGTTCCACTCGGCCCAGCCGGGGGGGAAGCCGCCGACCTGATAGCCGCCGGGGCCGCAATCCCACGGCTCGGCGATGAGCTTCACGTCGTTGAGCACGGGGTCCTGGCGGCAGGTGTCGAGGAAGCCGCCGCCCTCGTCGAAGCCGTAGGGCTCGCGGCCCAGGATCGTCGCCAGATCGAAGCGGAAGCCGTCGACCCGCATCTCGGTCGCCCAGTAGCGCAAGCTGTCGGTGACGAGTTGCAGCACGCGCGGGTGCGACAGGTTGAAGGTGTTCCCGGTGCCGGTGTCGTTGATGTAGTAGCGCGGCTGGTTCGGCAGCAGACGGTAGTAGGAGGCGTTGTCGACGCCCTTGAACGACAGCGTCGGGCCCTTCTCGTTGCCCTCGGCGGTGTGGTTGTAGACCACGTCCAGAATGACTTCGAGGCCGGCGCCGTGCATGCGCGCGACCATCTCCTTGAACTCGGAGAAGGCGAAGTCCGGCACCGCGGCGTAGCGCCGGGCGGGCGTGAAGAACGAGATGGTGTTGTAGCCCCAGTAGTTGATGAGGCCCTTCTGCTGCAGGTAGTCGTCCTGCACGAAGGAATGCACCGGCAGCAGCTCGACCGAGGTGATGCCGAGGCTCTTGATGTAGTCGAGCACGGCCGGGTGGCCCATGCCGGCATAGGTGCCGCGGTGCTTCTCCGGCACCGCCGGATGCAGCTTGGTGAAGCCCTTCACGTGGGTCTCGTAGACGATCGTGCGCTCCCACGGCACGCGGGGCTTCTCGTCCCGGCCCCAGGTGAAGGCGGGGTCGATCACGCGCGAACGACGGTTGTAGGGAGCGGAATCGCGCTCGTCGAAGGTGAGGTCGTCGCCGGTCTCCATCTTGTAGCCGAACAGCGCCGGGTTCCACTCGATGGTGCCGACCAGCCCCTTGGCGTAGGGGTCGATCAGCAGCTTGTTCGGGTTGAAGCGGTGGCCGGCGTCCGGCTGGTAGGGGCCATGCACCCGGTAGCCGTAGATCGTGCCGGGGCGCGCGTCGGGCAGGTAGCCGTGCCAGACCTCGTCGGTGTATTCGGGCAGCTCGATCCGCTCGATCTCCTTCTCGCCCGCATCGTCGAACAGGCACAGCTCGACCTTCGTCGCGTGGGCCGAGAACAGCGCGAAGTTGACGCCGCGCCCGTCCCAGGTGGCCCCGCGGGGATGGGGCGAGCCCTCGCGGATGCGCGAGCGCGCGGTGCGCGGCTTCGTGCCCACAATCCTGTCCTGATCGGCCATCGTCATTCCACTTGTCAGCGTGGCGGGCCCCCCGCGGTGGCCCCGTCGCGTCTGTGAACGTTCACGCAACGGTGAAGCTCCCCTGCGGAAGCCGCATCGCAGCAATTATTTCCGGGCAGCGAGCGGATGTGGCAACGCTCGCCTGCGCCCAGGACACGAAACCCGGCATGGACGAAGGCGTTTCCCGCGGTGCGAGACGACAGGAGCGGTCGGACATGAGCGAAGACACGGCCGAGCGGCGGACGAACCTCGCGGCAGTCGCCGAGCGGCACGGGGTCGGCGTCGAGGTGGTGCAGCATCTCGTGCGGGCGCTGGAGGCCGGCCACGGCAACATGGCCCAGTTCGACCATCCGGACCTCGGCGGCCTCGGGCAGTGGTCGCGCGGCGGCATGATCATGGTCGGGCGGATGAACGACCACGCCCTCAAGGCGCGGGTCGATGCGCTCTGCACCGAACTCGCCGCCACCCTGCCGCCGCCCGAGACGCACGGCCTGCCCGGCGCGGGCAATTGGTGGCCGGACGGGCTCGGCGTGCCCTCCAGCGTCGGCGCGCAGGACGGGACGCGCTACGCGTTCTTCCCGACGAGCCGGCGGCTCGCGGTCGAGACCGGCGGACGGGTCAAGCTCTACGACCTCGGCGACCGCGAGGTGACCGGCGTGTCGCAGCAGCAGGGCGGCACGGGATCGTTCCGGTTCAGCGGCCCGGCGGGCAGTTTTTCCTTGGGCGACCTGACGCCGGTCGAAGCCGAAGCGAAGGAAGCCGAGGCCGCGAAGGCGGCGCCGAAGGTCGAGGCATCCCTCACGCCGGAGCCTTCTCCCGCCCCGCGCCCGGACACGCCGGCCCCGGCCAAGCCTGCCCCGCGGACAAGCGGATTCGACGAGACCCTGTCCATCCTCGAACGGCTGGCCGAGCTGCATCGCAAGGGCGTGCTCACCGAGGCCGAGTTCGCGCAGAAGAAGACGGAGTTGCTGGCGCGGCTCTAAGCGCCTGCCCGGCTCGATCCTCCCACCCATCTCCCTCATCCTGAGGTGCTGCGAAGCAGCCTCGAAGGAGGGCTCCAGGGATCGCGCGATCCGCTGGAGCCCTCCTTCGAGGCTTCCGCTTCGCTTCAGCACCTCAGGGATGGGTGGGACGCTCGCATCAAGCCGTTGCTGAAGCGTCGCTTCAGCGGTCGCCGCGGGCCAGCACCGCCCCGGTATAGGTCTCGGCCACCTCGCAGAACGGCACGCCGCCGGTCGACAGCACCGCCTCGACCGAGAACAGCGGCGCGTCGGGGCCGGGGACGGCGCCGTCCTCGGGGCGCCACAGCATGCGCAGCGACAGGTTGCGGCGGCTGGGTTTGAGCGGGCGCACCACCGCGCCGAAGGGCACCTGCGTGCCGTCGAGGGCCGCGTTCATCTCAGGGGTCAGCCGGCCGGGGACGTACCAGTTGTCGGCCTCGGACAGGACGTGGGTGCCGCAGGTGAGGCGGACCCGGCGGTAGCGCACGGTCTCGTCCGGCCCGACCGCGAGGCGCTCGCGCTGGAGCGGGCTCGGCGCCTTGTCGATACCGGGCACCCGCACGGCGACGAGGCGGGGGTCGGCGGCCAGACCGCGCTCGGCGCACCACGCCTCCAGCACGGCGGTGGCGCTCGGCGCGGCGAGAAGGCGGGCGCTGAGGGTCTCGATCACCGCGCGCGTCCCGGCCTCATCCTGCGCCTCTCGTCGGATTTCCTGTGTCTGCGCCTCGGCCGGCGGCGCCAGCGCACCGGCCGTCGCGAGTCCCGCCATCAACATCCTGGCCGCCGCATCCATGGTGCAGCGCATACGTCGCTGGCCTCGAAAGGTCCATTCCCGTGCGGCGTAGAGCAGGTGCCGAAACGAAGAAGCCGCCCGGAGGCGGCTGTCTGCGAAGCGGAAAATTTGGTGGAGCCTAACGGGATCGAACCGATGACCTCTTCCATGCCATGGAAGCGCTCTCCCAGCTGAGCTAAGGCCCCAAACCGTCTCGCCGTAACCGCTGGAGGTCTCGGCAAGGTCTCGTCGTCAACGTACCCAATGCAGAGGAATGGTGGAGCCTAACGGGATCGAACCGATGACCTCTTCCATGCCATGGAAGCGCTCTCCCAGCTGAGCTAAGGCCCCAACCTCTCTCGCCGAACCGCTGGAGGTTTCGGCGACATCTTGGCCGCGGGTGGTGCCCGCCGCCGACGAGCGGTTCTATAAGCGCAGGCCGGAGCGGACTCAAGCCCCTCCGGCCCCGCGCGCCCGCTTTTTTGCCGCCTCCCGAAGGCGCGCTTTAGATGCCCGCGTACCACGAGAAACCGAGTTCGGAGACCATGCTGCCGCGGCCCTGACCGAGCCCGGAGACGCGGTCGGTCGCCTCGATGCTGCTGAGATATTTGAGCGACTTGTAGCCGAGCTGGCGCTCGACCCGCAGGCGCACCGGGGCACCGTGGGCGATGGGGAGGTCGCCGCCGTTCATGCCGTAGGCCAGGATCGTCTGCGGATGGAGCGCGTCGAACAGGTCGTAGCTGTCCCACCAGCCGTCCACCGTGCGGATCACGATGAAGCGGGCCTCGGGCTTGAGGCCGCAACTCGCCAGCACGTGCGAGAGCGGAACGCCGGTCCAGCCGCCGATGGCCGACCAGCCCTGCTCGCAGGAATGCAACGTCACCTGCGTGCGCGCCGGCATCGCCTTCAGCTCGGTGAGCGAGAACGCGGTCGGGCGCTCGACGAGGCCGCTGACCGGCAGGCGCCAATCGGAAAACCCAATCGCCTTCGAGCGGCGGTAATCCGGGTTGTCCGGATCGGTGGTGTTGATCGTTGGGAAGATCTTGGAGATCGCCTCGGGGGGAAACTCGCGGACGAGCGGCTGGTCGCGCAGCAGGAAGCGTTGGGTCGCGAGCGTCAGCGTATCGCTCAACCCGTAGAGGCCGGGCCGGCTCGGGCCGCCCTCGATCAGCTCGCAGCCGCCGAGCCAGGGCGCGAGGCCGAGCGTGGAGGCGCCGAGCAACACGCCGCGCCGGGAAATCTCGGCCATCACGCCCCCTTACGTCTCGCCGCCGGGGCGGCCGGTGATCATGCCCCGCAAGAGCCGCAGCGGGCGGTTGGCGGCGACCTGCCAGAGATGGATCAGCAGGAAGGCCACGAGCCCGAAGGCCGCGAGGAAGTGGATGGTCCGGGCCGATTGGCGCCCGCCGAACAGCGTGAACAGCTCCGGGTAGGCCGCGGTGACGCCTGGCGACATGGTGAGGCCGGACAAGAGCATCACCGGCGCCAGCACCAGCAGCACGGCGAGATAGGCGAGTTTCTGGAGCGCGTTGTAGCGTTCCCCGCCGGAGGTCGGATGTGGTGGGCGGATGTGGAGATGGTCGCGCAGCTCGCGGGCGAGGTTGCCGGGGCGCAGCTGGTCCCGGTCCGGCGCGAGGCGGCGGAAGAGATGGCCGGTGACGAGGGCGGCGAGCCCGTAGAGCGCGCCGCTCAACACGAACACCCAGGCCGCGAGGAAATGGAGGTTACGGCCCCAGCCGGTCTGTTCGAGGTTGACCGGCAGCGGCAGCACGATCCAGGCGGGAGAATCGTTGGAGCCGGTCTCGCCCCAGAAGAGGCGCGGCAGCGCCAGCAGGATCGCGAAGCCGCTGATGGCGAGCGCCACGAAGGCGCCCGCGCCGATCCAGTGGGTCAGGCGCACCCAGAGCGGATGGCGAAACCGCTCAGCCTGCCTCATGGCCCGACCGAAGCACATCGAGGCGGTACTGTTCGGTGCGCCTCTGCGCGAGCGGGCGGCAGATGGATGAAGCCAAGGAGACGAAGCCTTCGACGGCCTCGTCGCCGGAGAGGGGATAATCGGTCTCACCGGTCCAGTGCACCAGCACGCAATCGCCCCCCGGCATCAGGCTGCGCCCGACCTTTGCCACGAGGCGGGCGAGGTCGTCGCGGTCGAGGAAGTAGAGCACTTCCGACAGGACGATGAGGTCGAAATGGCCCTCCGGCCAGACCTCCGGCACGGCGCCGACGACGAAATCGATCTGCGGACGGTCGGCGCAGCGGGCACGGGCCGCTTCGATCGCCGAAGGGGCGATATCGAGCGCGACGAGGTCGGCGCAGCGCGCGCCGAGTTCGCGGGTGAACACGCCGATGGAGCAGCCGACTTCCAGCGCGCGGGCGTAGCGCGCCTGCGGCAAGGCCTGGAGCGTCGCGGCGTACTTTCCCCGCTCGTACTCGCTCGACGTGAAGCGCCACGGATCGGGGTTCGAGGCGTAGAGATCGACGAAGTAGCGCGCCGGTAGGGTATGGGCGTGGCGGCCGTTCATGGCTCAAGCCCCCCAGAGCGCGTGCAGGGGCGTGTCCGCCTCCAGCACGTGGGCGGCCATGCCGGTGAGGGCGAAATCGGGGGCGGGCTGGCGCAGATAGGTCGCGAGATCGCGCATCTGCGCTTCCAGCGGATGGTCTTCGAGGAAGCCCGCGAGGCCGACCGAGCGCTGGGCCAGCGTCAGCACGTCGAGCCCGGCCTGATCGACCGCGGCGCGGGCGAGGTTGACGCACGCGATGACCCGCTCCGGTATCAGCGCCTCGGCGGCAGCGGTCTCGGCGGCCTGCGCGACGAGGAGACGGCAGGATTCGAGCGCGATGAGGCTGCGCCCGAACCGGGCCTGTTGGTGCGGATCGCCGCCGCGGCCAGTCTCCCGCATGTGGGTGCGGAACGTCTCGACCACGGCCTCCATGCCGCCGAGCTGCACCGCGAGGAAGCGCCACGCGCCCGCGAAGAAGAACGGCTGGCGGAAATAGTCGTCGGGCGCGCCGACCACGGCGCCGTCGCCCAGCGTCAGACTGGTGAAATCGACCGTGCCGGTCGCGGTCGAGCGCATGCCGTGGACGCGCCACTCGCTGAGATCGGCCCGCTCGCCGGCCTTGAGGCGCATCACCAGCATCCGGCTGCGCCCATCGGGCATCCGCGCGGTGACGAGGGGCCGCGTGACGAAGCCGGCGCCCGAGGCGTAGCTCTTGGCCCCGTGCAGCCGGCCGACCGCGTCGAGCGTCAGGCCGTTGCCCTTCGGCTCGGTGTTCCACACGCCGAACAGGTGCCCGTCAAGGGCATCGCGGGCGAGGCCAGCGCGGGTCTCGGCATCGGCGTAGCGCAGCATGAGCACCAGCGCGTTGACGTGGCCCTCGTAGAGCCGGCCCACGGGCAGGCTGTCGCGGCCGATTTCCGTGAGGAGGCGGCGCAGTTCGCCGACCTTCTCCGGTTCGCACAGGCCCTCGCCGCCGAGTTCTATCGGCAGCGGCGCCGAGAGCCGGCCGGTCCGGCGCAGCCGCTCGATGGCAACGAGGGGAAAGGCATCGTCGCCCGCGGCGTCGATGGGGGACGGCACGAGATGGAGCGATGTGGGGGCGGACAAGGAAGGCTCGCGCGTGGCGGGCCGGCTCAGGTGCGACCGTCCGCAGGTCGAGGAAACGCGTGGTCGGGTCTCCTGTTCAATGAAGCCGTGTGATTTTCCGCCACTTCGTTCCGCGTTGCGGAGCCGGCACGGTGAATCCCGCCTTAACCCTTCCTCGGGAAAGCTGCCGCCCGCGATTCGCGAGCGAGGGGCGGCCGGCGGCGATGACGGGTGACGGATTCGAGGCCCGGCGCGACCGGGTGCTGGCCGGGGTGACGGTTCTCGCGGGCGCAGGTCTGCTGGCCCTGCTTCTGCTGCGCGCCGGCCTCAAGGATGCCGGGCTCAACTCGCACGGGGCGCTCGCCGACGCCTTCCTGCACGGGCGGCTCTGGATCGAGAGCTGCCCGGAGATCGACTGCGCGCTGTTCCAGGGCCGCACCTACGTCATCTTCCCGCCGCTGCCGGCCATCGTGGCGATGCCGTTCGTGGCGCTCTTCGGCTTCCCCGGCTTCAAGGGCTTCGTTGTCCTCGGCCTCGCGCTGACCACGCTGAGCCTCTACGCGTGGCGGGCGATCCTGCGGGCGCTCGGCGTCGCGCGGGCGGATGCGCTGTGGCTTCTGGCGGCGCTGGCCTTCGCCAGCCCGCTCTATCAGGTGACGCAGCGCGCCGACGGCGTGTGGTTCTTCGCGCAAGTCCTCGGCTTCCTGATGGTCAGTTTAAGCCTCTGGGCGGCGATCTGCCGGGCCTCGCTGCCGCTCGCGGGACTGTTCGTCGGCCTCGCCTTCCTGTGCCGACAGATGGCGATTTTTTATCCGCTGTTCCTGTTGTTCCTCTGCCTGCCGCGGGAGCGACCGCTGAGGGAGACCCTGCAGACGATGGTGCGGCCGGTGCTGCTCGCCGGCATCCCGGTCCTGGCGGCGCTCGCGGTCTACTTCGCCTACAACTATGCCCGCTTCGGCAGCCCGACCGAGACCGGCTACGGCTTCATCCACAACCCGGACCAGACGAGCTTCATCTGGCACCGCATCCGCGAGACCGGCCTGTTCTCGCGCGACTACCTCCTGTTCAACACCCTCTACCTGTTCCTGCAGGGGCTGCATTTCGAGTTCGGCGGGCCCGGGCTCACCACGCTCACCGGCTTCGACATGGCCGGCACCGCGCTCTTCGTGGCGAGCCCGTGGGTGCTGCTGGCCTTCTACGCGCGGCTCGACCGGGTCTTCGCGGCGGGCGCCGCGGTGATCGCGATCATCGCGGGCATCACCCTGTTCTACCACTCGAACGGCGCGGCGCAGATCGCGACCCAGCGCTACACCCTCGACTGGCTGCCGATCCTGATCGTGCTGATGGCGCGCGGCCCCCGCCCGCCGGCCTTCGCGGCCCTGCCGCTCCTCGTCACCTGGGGCGTAACGGCCAACCTCGCGACGCTCGTCGTGCTGGCGATCTACAGGGTCTGAGGCGCAGCCGAAAACGTCAGCAGCCGGTGGCCGAAATAGTTGGCGACCGCGCCGACCGCGATGCCGACGCCGTGCCCCAGGGCTTCCGCGACGGGGAGCGGAAGGCCCGGCATTACCACCCCGAGCGCGGCGACGAGGCCCGCGCTCACGGCGAGCACCACGCCCATTCCGACCATGTTGACCGCTAGGAAGACCGGAAGCTGGCCGCGCACCGAGCCGGCGCCCGCGCCGCGGAAGACGAAGCGGCGGTAGAGCCAGAAGCCCGCCCCCATGCCGATGGCGTAGGCGACGATCAGAGCCGCCTCGAACGGGAGCGCCAGCGAGAGCAAGATGCGGGCGCCCCAGTTGATCGCCGCCGCCGAACCGCCCGCGATCAGAAAGCGAAAGACTTCGCCGTTCATCACAGCCCCCATCCGGCCAAAAACCCCTGCGGCAGGCCGAAGGCCGCGATGCCGAAGGCGAGGCCGGCGAGGCCGGCCAGCGCGAGGCTCGGCCGGTCCTTCACCGCGAAGGCGACGGGATCGTCGTGGAGTTCGTCGCGGCCCGCCAGCAGCCAGACCCGGCCCATGAACAGCACCAGCACCATCGGAAACACCCACAGCGCCAGCGGCGCCGCCAGCACGGCGTGGCGGAACGCCTCGTTGGCGAGGTAGAGGATGAAGATGACGACGCTGGCGAGCCCCGCCGCGATGCCGAAGGCCAGCACCACCGGCTCGTCGGCGCTCTGGTAGCCCCGCCCCGACAGCTTGCCCGAGCGCCCGCGCTTGGCCGCGCCGCGCAACTCGGTGTGGCGCTTGGCGAAGGAGAGCGAGGTGAACAGGAACATCGAGAAGGTCAGCAGCCACGGCGACCACGCCACCGCAACGGCCGCGACGCCCACCGCGATGCGGAGCGTGAACAGGCTGCCGAGCGTCAGCGCGTCGAGCATCGGCACCCGCTTGAGCCAGGCCGAGTAGGTCAGCGTCAGCGCCAGATAGGCGAGCACGCCGACGAGCACCGCCGGCCCCGCCGCGAACGCCACCGCGAGCCCGCCCGCGAGGCCGAGCACCGTGGCAGCGATACCGGCCGACAGCGGCAGCCGTCCGCTCGCCAGGGGGCGCTCGCGCTTCGACCAGTGGGCGCGGTCGTGCGGCAGATCGAGGAGATCGTTCAGCAGATAGCTCGCCGAGGCGACGAGGCCGAGCGCGAGGAAGGCGGCCATGGCCAGCCCCCAGGCGGCCGGGTTGCCGGCCTGCCCGCCGAGCACGAGCGGCAGGAAGACGAGGCCGTTCTTGGCCCATTGGTGCAGCCGCAGGCCCTTCAGCAGGGCGCGCAGCCGTGAGGAAGCGGGAAACTCCTGCACCGGCTTGCCGAGCGCGCGGGCCGCCCGCGCAACGCCGCCCGGCGCCTCGACCACGATGACGTTTTGGGCCCGCGCCCAGACGGGCAGATCCGCGGCGGCGTTGCCGGCATAGTCGAAACCCTTGGGATACAGCGCGGCGAGCTGCGCTGCCTTGGCTGCGCCCTTGAGGTTCTTCACCCCGTCGCTCGCCACCACCCGGTCGAACACCGGAAAGGCCTGTATCACCTTGAGCGCCATCAGCTCGTCGGCGGCGGTGGCGAGCACGATCTCGCGGCCCCCTGCCCGCTCGGCCTCGATATGCGCCATCAGCGCGGCGTTGGCCGGCATGGTCGCGATGTCGAGCACCGCCCGCTCGGCGACCTTGCGCTTGAAATAGGCCCTTCCGCGGGGCAGCCACAGCAGCATCGCGAAGAGCATCAGGAGGTTGCGCCGAAGCAGCGACACCGCTCCTTCGAGCAGCAGGTCGGTGCGCAGGAACGTCCCGTCGAGGTCGATCACCAGCGGCGCCGGCCGCGCCGCTGGGGCCGTGATGGGAGCGGGCCTCTCCGCCCGTCGAACGCTCGCGACCGCCATGCTGCCCGCCTGTCTTTCTCGACGCCGGTCTCACAACAGCGCCCTGTCTCGGGTCAGTGTTCGGGCGGGCGGGACTTCGCGGCGGTTAAATCGGCGGGGGTGGGCGGCGCGGATACCCGGTTTCCGTGAGACGTACTTGAACGATGCCGGTGTAATTCCGTCGAATTTTACGATTTCGTCTTCGGTTAACCTTGAGCGGTCGCATAGCCCCGCGATCGAAGACAGGAACGCGGGTCCCCTCCCCCTTGCGGGGAGGGGTCAGGGGTGGGGGGTCGGGCAGAAGGCACCGCCCCGCCCCATCCTGAACCACCCCCACCTCCTACCTCCTCCCCGCAAGGGGGAGGAGAATGCCCTATCCTGCCTCTACTCGGCCCCACGCACCGCGAACGACCTTGCGAGCTGTCGCGCACTGTCGAGCTGCGCCTCCAGCGCCTCGATCACCATCGCAAAATGCTGCCGCTCGGCCGCGTTGCTCGTGCCCCGCGCCAGCTCGCCGAGGATCCGCGAAAAGTCGCGTCCCAGCTCGTCGATGGCGCCGGTCGGCTCCGTCCGCGAGCGGTCGAGGGAATGCTGCACCAGCAGCATCTTCACGAGCTGCTGCGTCGCGCTCAGTTCCGCCTGGAGCGTGGCCAGAGCCGCCTCGAATCCCTCGCTCATGCCGGCTCCCGTTCCTCGTGTCCCGGACAGGCTACACCGTCGATGGCCGCTCCGGCGTCCCGCGCATCGCCGCACGGCTCGCGGCGCCGCTTGTGGAGCGGAAGGCTTCTGGGCTAACCCTCCGGCCCTCCCCATCGCCCCATCCCCGGACCCGTCCGAGCCCATGGTAGCCCAGAACCGCGACGCGGCCGCGCCGAAAACCATCCTCGAGAGCCTTGCCGGCACCCGCGTGCTGGTGATCGAGGCGCGCTACTACGAGGACATCGCCGACGAGCTGCTGGCCGGCGCCCGCAGCGCCATCGAAGCGGTCGGCGCCGAGGCCCACGTCTTCACCGTGCCGGGCGCGCTCGAGATTCCGGCCGCGATGGCGATCCTGCTCAAGGCCGGCGAGCGGCGGGGCGAGCCCTACGACGCGGCGGTGGCGCTCGGCTGCGTCATCCGCGGCGAGACCGGCCATTACGACATCGTCGCGGGCGAGAGCGCCCGCGCGCTCATGGACCTCTCCGTGTCCGAGCGCCTGCCGCTCGGCAACGGCATCCTCACCGTCGAGACCATGGAGCAGGCGCTGGTGCGCGCCCGGGTCTCGCAGATGAACAAGGGCGGCGGCGCGGCGGAGGCGGCCTTGAGCCTCGTCGCGATCAAGCGCGCCGCCAACCTGGAATCCGCCCGATGACTCAGCCCGCCGAGACACCGGCCGCGCCGGACGCCGCCGCCAAGCCCAAGCCCGCCCCGCTGAGCCTGCGCAAGGGCGCGCGGCTGGCCGTGGTCCAGGCGCTCTACGAGATGGAGATCTCGGACAAGGGCGTGATCGAGGCGCTCGCCGAGTTCGAGGCGTACTGGATCGGCCAGGAGGTCGACGGCGTCGTCCACCCGCCGGCCGAGACAGCCTTCTTCCGCGACGTGCTGCGCGGGGCGGTCGAGGAGCAGCGCGCCATTGATCCGAAGCTCGACGCTGCGCTCTCCAAGGGCTGGCCGCTGCGACGCCTCGAAGTGGTGCTGCGCGCGATCCTGCGGGCGGGCGCCTACGAGCTGATGTTCCGCCGCGACGTGCCGGCGCGTGCCGCCATTTCCGAATACGTCGACGTCGCCCACAGCTTCTATTCCGGCGACGAGCCCGGCATGGTCAACGCCGTGCTCGACCGGGTCGGCCGCGAGGCGCGCTCGACCGAATTCGGCATCCCGGCCGCGCCGAAGAAGGCCTGACACCCCGTGGCGCGCGCCGGCGAGGAAGCCCTGATCGCGCGCTACTTCGCCCCGCTCAGCGGCCCCGGCGCCGATAATCTCCGCGACGACGCCGCGAGCCTCACCCCAACCCCCGGCCACGACCTCGTGGTGACGGCGGACGCGGTGGTGGCGGGCGTCCACTACTTTCCCGACGACCCGCCGGGCTCGGTCGCGATCAAGGCGCTCGGTGTCAACCTCTCCGATCTCGCCGCCAAGGGCGCCACGCCGCGCGGCTTCCTGCTGACGCTGGCGCTGCCCGACGACTGGACGGAAGCTTGGCTCGCGGCCTTCGCCGACGGCCTGGGCGCGGCGTCGCGCGAACACGGCTGCCCGCTGCTCGGCGGCGACACCGTGCGTTCCGGCGGACGCGCGCTGATCGGCGTCACGGCCTTCGGCGAGGTGCCGACCGGCACCATCGTCCGGCGACAGGCGGCGCGGGCCGGCGACCGTCTCTGCGTCAGCGGCACCATCGGCGACGCGGCGCTCGGCCTCGCGCTCCGGCTCGCACCGGATGTGGGGCTCGACCCCGCCCACGACGCCGCGTTGCGCGACCGCTACCTCCATCCCCGCCCACGCCTCGCCCTCGCGCCGGTTCTGCTGGCCCACGCCCGCGCCGCCATGGACGTGTCGGACGGCCTCGTCGGCGACCTGACCAAGATGTTTTCGGGAACCGGCCTCACCGCCCGGATCGAGGCCGCGCGGGTGCCGCTGTCGCCGGCTGCGCGCGCGGCGATCACCCGCGATCCGGCCCGCTTCGCGACAGCGCTGACCGGGGGGGACGATTACGAGATTCTCTGTGCCGTGCCGCCGGAGGCGCTGCCGGGTTTCTTCGCCGAAGCGGAGCGGGTTGGGGTGCCGGTCACCGAGATCGGAGTCGTGGAAGCGGGCGATAAGCCGCCGGTTGTGATCGATGCGGCCGGCGAGACGATGGTGTTCGGAACGGGCTCGTTCAGCCACTTCTGAGGCTGCACCGCTCATTCTCGTGATCACGCGTAAGCCGAGCATCCCCTCGCCCCGCTGTGCGGGGGGAGGGCTTCGGCGACCCTGTCGTCGCCGAAGCGAGGCGGCAGCCGAAGGTGAGGGGGCGGTTCCGAGGAAGAATCTTCCGTCGATGCCCCCTCACCGCCGCTGCGGCTTCGCCTCCGCTTCCTGTAGGGACGACAAGGTCCCTACAGGCCTCTCCCCGCGTGCGGGGAGAGGGGGGAACCCACTGAAGCCGAAGCGACCAAGCAGGCCTGCTTCAGTCCACGATCCCAACCTGCCTGCGGCTCAGCGCCCACACCTTCTCCTGCAACGCCTCGTCCCGGCTCAGCGGCGACGACGCCACCGGGCGGCAGCGGGAAAAGTAGCGGCCGTTCACCCCCGCCACCTCCGGCGCGGTCGCGACGTGGAGGGAGGTCCGCGCCCCCTTCTCCGGCGTGATCAGCAGCGGGCGGATCAGCCGCCAAGCCACGTTCAGCAGGCCGTGGGTGTTGCCGGCGAACCCCGTCGCGACCACGCCGGGATGGACCGCGTTGGCGGTCATCCGCGTGCCGGCGAGGCGGCGCGCCAGGGCGTAGGTGAACAGCACGTTGCCGAACTTGGCCTGAGAATACGATCCCATGGCGGAGAAGCGCCGGGCGCCGTCGAGGTCGTCGAAATCGATGCGCCCGCGGGTGTGGGCGGCCGACGCCACGTTGACGATGCGGGCGGAGGGCGCGGCTGCGAGCCGCGGCATCAGCTCGTGGGTCAGCAGCACGTAGGCGAGATGGTCGAGCGCCCAGGTGCGCTCGAACCCGTCCGCCGTGACTTGGCGCTCAGAGAAGATCGCGCCGGCGTTGTTCACGAGGATGTCGAGCGCCGGATAACGCTCGCCGGCCTCCGCCGCGAGCCGGCGCACCCCCGCCTGCTCGGAGAGGTCGGCGACGAAGCTGTCGGCCTCCGCGCCGGTCTCGCTGCGGATGCGCGCGAGCGTCGCCGCGACGCGCGCGGGATCGCGCCCGACGACCCCGACCCGCGCGCCGAGGCGGGCGAGGCCGAGGGCCGTCTCGGCGCCGATCCCGGAGGTGGCGCCGGTGACGAGGGCATTGCGCCCGCGCAGGTCGGCGCTCACCGGTCAGAACACCATCTTGCCGACGGCCAGCGCGATGACCACGATGACGATCGCGAGCACGAGGAACAGGCCGAACAGGATGCGGGCGATGGAGCTGGCGCCGGACGCGATGCCGGTGAAGCCGAGCGCGCCCGCGACCAGCGAGATCACGAAGGCGATGGCGGCCCATTTCAGAAGGGTCATGACGCGAGACTCCGAAGCATAAGCGTCGCGATAATCGCCCTCGGGCCCGCGACGTTCCGCCCGGTCGCGATTATCGCCCCGGTTCGGCGGCCTTCAGCACCAGCAGCTCGGCCAGCGCGTGGTAGAGCCCACTGCTGCAGACCAGCTTCGACACCGCGTCGGCGATGAGGGCGGCGAGCATCAGCGGGATCATCATGGCGTGGTCCTGGGTCATCTCGGTGACGATGACGAAGGCGGTGATCGGGGCCTGGAGCACGCCGGTGAGGTAGGCGACCATGCCGATCAGAACGAGGGCGCCGATGGGCACCTGCGGCAGCAGCAGGCTCGCCTCCGCCCCGAGCCCGGCGCCCACCGCGAGCGAGGGCGCGAACAGGCCGCCGGGGATGCCGCTGATCGAAGAGAGCAGCGTCGCCAGGAACTTGAGCGGGGCGAAGTCGAGGCGGGCCACGCTCTCGCCGTGCAGGATCGCCCGCGCCTCCTCGTAGCCGGTGCCGTAGACCGCCCCGCCCGAGGCGAGCCCGCACAGAGCCAGCCCGAGCCCGCACAGGGTCGCGAAGGCGATGGGGTAACGGGCGATCCAAGAACCCGCCCGGCCCGGCAGCCCGCGGGCGACCGCGATGACGGCGCGGCTGAACAGCCCGCCGAGCAGGCCCCCGGCCACGCCGACGAGCGGCACCGCGAGCCAACCCGCGGCCAGCGAGAGCTTGGCGTCGGTGGTGCCGAAATAGGTGTAGTCGCCCAGGATCGCGAGGGAGGTCAGGCCTGCCGCGACGATGGTGGCGACGACGAGCCCGGTGCCGCGGCTGTCGTAAGCCCGGCCCAGCTCCTCAATGGCGAAGACGATGCCGGCGAGCGGCGTGTTGAACGCCGCCGAGACCCCGGCGGCCCCGCCCGCGAGCAGCAGGCCGCGGACATGCTCGGGGCTGAGACGGCCGAAGGCCGCCATGATCGCGGCCCCCACCTGCACCGTCGGCCCCTCGCGGCCGATCGAGGCGCCGCAGAGCAGGCCCAGCACCATGACGACGACCTTGCCGCCCGCGACCCGCAGCGACACCAGCGCGTGGCGCGCCGCCGGCTCGTCGATGGCGCGGGCGGCGATCACCTGCGGGATGCCAGAGCCTTGCGAGTTCGGAAACACCGTCCGGGCGAGCCACGCGGCGAGCGCGAAGCCGGCCGGGCAGAGCAGCAGCGCCAGCCAGGGCGAGAGGCCGAGCGCGGAGCGGAACGCCGCCTGCGCGGCGTCGGCGGCCCAGGCCATCAGCACCGCGGCCAAGCCCACGCAGACGCCGCCGGCCAGGAACAGGGCGCGCCTCCGCCAGACCGTCCAGGCGTCGAGGGAGGGGCGGCGCATCCGGTAAAGCGCGGATCGCAGGGCGGGGGGACGCAGCGGCATGGAATCCGGTCTAAGGGCGGACGTGACCTCGTGGCGTGCAGGTACCCTGCCGGGCCGGCGCCCGCACGGCCCTTGTCCACAGACGATGCGCAAGGGCGGCACCGGCGAGATACACTCGATGATCGCTTGCGGTGCAGCAAATGGTCCCGGTTGCGGGAAGCTCGTGGATCTGCGCGTGTAGGCCCCAGCGCTTCCGATGAAATCCGACCTTCCGGGCGGTGACGTCGCGGACGGGCAGCAACCGGGAGACGGCATGGCGCGGCTGACCACGGTTCCGACGAGCGCCGTCCTGCTCGGCATCGCCGGGCTGATCCCGTTCGTCGGGTTCGCGGCGCTCTCGGTGAGCGGGTCCGATGGCGGGCTCGGCACCATCGGCCTGTCGCCGCGCACGATCCTGTCGGCCTACGGCGCGGTCATCGCCTCGTTCCTCGGCGGCATCCGCTGGGGCGTCGCCGCCGCCCGCGGCGCGGGCTGGCCCGACTACGTGCTCGCCATCGTCCCGTCGCTGCTGGCCTGGGCCGCGCTCGCCGCCCCCGCCCCGTGGGATCTTCGCATGCTCGGCGCGCTGGTGCTGGTGTGGGGCCTCGTCGATCAGGATCTCGCGCGACGCGGCATGGTGCCGAACTGGATGAGCCGCCTGCGGCTGGCGCTCTCGGCCGTCGCTGGGCTGTCGCTGCTGGTGGCGGCATAGAGCATCGGCCCGAAGGGTGGGAACCGGCTCTCGGAAAAAGCCGATGCGGCACAGCAACTTAGACAATCGACCTGGATTTCGTATCCAGGTCGATTGTATAGTCTTTTCCAACAAAAAAGCCTCCGGCCGCACCCGATCAGGGCCGCCGAAGGCGTTCGCTCGCAGTCGCGCCGCGCTCGAACGAGCGCGGCGGCGCCTAGAGCGTCGTCACAAGGTCGGCGAGCGGCCGCGCATCAGGCCGATGACGGCCGAGATGGCGAACAGAACGATCGCGACGAAGAACACGAGCTTCGCGGCTTCCATGGCCGTGCCGGCAATGCCACCGAAGCCCAGCAGGGCGGCGACCAGGGCGACCACGAGGAATGTAACGGCCCAACCGAGCATCTTGGCGTTCCTTTCGAAGACTGGCGCGGCCTGTGCCGCAGCCTCTTGACCCGAATAACGTCAAGGTTTCGCGTTCAGTTCCTTTTCGGTGCCACGGTTCCGCCATCTTCCACACGAATTCTTCACGGCCCTGCGGCGGAATGCCGGGCGGAACCGGGTGGCACAACGGGCCGTTCGTGACCAAATATGTCCCAACGGTTCGAGCCACTCTCGGGCCCCGGGAATTCTCGAAGGAGGCGTTCGGCGTGCCTGCACAGACCAAGCCGGGATCTCTCAAGAAAGCTGTCGCGAAAGCCGTGCACGCCGCCATCGAGCGGCTCTCCGCCCTCGCGCCCCAACCCGTACTCCAGCCGATCCCCGTCCGCGTGAAGTCCGGCCGGCGCCGCTGAGCGCGCCGACCCGACGACGATCCGCACGAGTTTCGAAAGCGCCGCCCCCCTCCGGGCGGCGCTTTCGCGTTCCGGCTGTGCCGTCCACACCCCAGCCGCGTTAGCCTTACCGGGCGCGAATCGAACAACGAATCCGTTTTCCGCGCGCCGCCAAGGCCTTGTGCGCGAACGGCTCTTACCGGTCGCCCCGTGGCGTCCGACCCGGCAAAGTTCGGTGGTTTGCCGCAATTGCCCCCCTCCCCCGCGCCGTCCTAGCTGCCCTCAAGCGCGCAACCGGAACGAGCCGGGCGCGTCCCGGGAGACGGATCAGGATGGCCTTCGGCAAGCGTGTGCCCGGAGCGTGGATGCGGGCCCCCGTCCCGCCGCGCCCGCAGACCCGGCGGCGCCGCGTCTGGGCGACGGCGCTGGTCGGGATCGCGCTGGGGTTTGCCGGCACCACCGGGGCCACCGTGGTGAGCGCGTCCGAGCGCGGTCTCTTCGCCGACATGATCGACGCGTTGTTCGGCGCCCCGAAGCCCGCCGAGACGGCGGCGGCGCCGGTCGAGATTCCGCGCAAGGCGCCGCGGCGCTACTCCGCCCTGCCCGATTCCCGCAAGATCGAGCCGGCGCGCCGCCTGACGCAGCAGACGCCGCGCCTGCGCGCTCGCCCGGTGCGGCCCGCGGTGGCTGAGGCGACCGCCGGCCCCGGCGCGCTCAAGGGCACCCAGACCGTCTGCGTGCGCCTGTGCGACGGCTTCGCCTTCCCGGTCGGGCGGCTGAAGAACGAGGCCGACCTGCCGGTGCATCAGGCGGCCTGCGCCGCCGCCTGCCCCGGCGTCCGCACCGACCTTTTCACCCTGGCCTCGGGCGAGAGCGAATACGAGAAGGCCGTGAGTCTGGCCGGCCAGCCCTATCTCTCGGCACCTTGGGCCAACCTCTACAAGCGCACCCGCGTCGCCCAATGCGCCTGCCGCCCGCCGGGCGAGACCGGCCCGCTCCCCACGGCCGCCGACGACCGCACCGTGCGGAAAGGCGACATTTTCGCGACCGAAGACAGCGCCGACGTGGTCACCGCACTCACCCGCGACGGCCCGGTCCTCACCGATTACCGCGAGGCGCGCATCGGCGAGGGCAGCCGCCGCATCATCGAGCTTCGCGTCGGCGCGATCCGTCGCGACGCGGACGCGGCGGCCTTCCGGCGCGTGCTGCGGCTCGCGGAGAACCGCGCGCAGCGCATCCGCACCGCCGAGGTCCAGGTCGCGCGCCTGCGCATGGACGATGCCGAGGGCGGCAGCGGCTTCGCGACGGTCCAGGCGGCGGGCGCCGGCTTCGCCCCGGTGCGGGTCGTGGTGCCCTCGCCGTTCGAGCGCTGATCGGCCCGATTTGGCGAACCGCGCCGGCTGTCGTAGGCGAGCCTTCTCGCCATCCTCGCCGACGTTTAAGCCCCGCGCATGAGCCGACCCCACGACGAGGCGCCGGAGGCGTCCGCCCCCGCCGCCGGCCTGGACGCCGCGCTTCCGCCCGCCGGGCGGATGGAGCGGGTGAGCCCGCTGGTGCGCCGCCGCATCTGCCCCAACGGCGGCCCGTTCACCGCGAGCGGCACCTGCAGCTACGTGGTCGGCCGGGGCCGCGTCGCGGTGATCGATCCGGGCCCCGCGGATGCCGGCCATGTCGAGGCGCTGCTGGCCGATCTCGGCGACGAGCGGGTCGAGGCCATCGTCGTCACCCACACCCACCGCGACCACTCGCCCGGCGCGCGGCTGCTCCAGGCGCTCACCGGCGCCCCCATCGTCGGCTGCGGCCCGCATCGCGCTGCCCGCGAGTTGGCCGAGAACGAGCTGCCGGCGCTCGACGCCAGCGCCGACCGCGAGCACCGGCCCGACCGCGAACTGACCGACGGCGAGAGCCTCGAGGGCGAGGGCTGGACGCTCACGGCTTTGGCGACGCCGGGCCACACCATGAACCACCTCGCCTTCGCCCTGCCGCAGGAGAACACCCTGTTTTCGGGCGACCACGTGATGGCGTGGTCCACCTCCATCGTCGCCCCGCCGGACGGATCGATGCGCGCCTACATGGCCTCCCTCGACCGCCTGCGCGAGCGCGAGGAAACGCTGTACTGGCCGGGCCACGGCGGCCCGGTGCGCGATCCGCGCCGCTTCGTCCGCGGGCTCGCCGCCCACCGCCGCCAGCGCGAGGCGGCGATCCGGGCGCGGCTGGCGGCCGGCGACGAGGACATCCGCGCCATCGTCGGGGCGGTCTATCAGGGCCTGAGCGCGAAGCTGTTGGGTGCGGCGGCGCTCTCGGTCTTCGCCCATCTGGAGGATTTGGTGGAGCGCGGGCTCGTCACGACCGACGGGCCGCCGCTCTTGAGCGGGCGCTTCCGGCCGGCGTGAGCCTCCCGCCCCCCCTTCATCCTCGTGAGGCGCGCCATCCCTGCCACCGTCATTCCGGGGCGCGAAGCGAACCCGGAATCCACCCGTGATGCGCGGCTTCACACAGCGTCGCGGCCAGTCGTGGATTCCGGGTTCCGCTTCGCGGCCCCGGAATGACGGCGGTGAAAATAGCGCGCCTCAGGATGAGGGGGGTGGGCGAAGCCAGCTACTTCAGCGCGATCGCGAGGTTCGCCACTTCATCCAGATAAGACCGGATCCGATCCGCGTTGTCGCCGAGATCGCGCGTCCCGATCCGCGAGGCCGAGCGCACGTCGATGCGGGCGCCGTCGGCGCGGGGATGGACCCGCACGGTGATGTCGGCGGGAAGGTTGAGTAGGCGCGAGCGGGCGACCGCCTCGATCCGGCCGTTGCCCATGCGCCCGCCGGGGCGGATCGCCTCGACGATCTGCCATTTGCGGTTCACCGCCGCCTTGCGGGCGAGTTCGAACGCCTCGTCCGCCTCCACATCGAGGGTCAGCGGCGCGATCTGCGGATAGGCCGCCCGCTGCAACTCCCGCGCCTTCGGGCCGGGATCGGGCGGATAGCGGCCCTCGCGGGCCGCGAAGGCGAGGCGCGAGCGGGAGAACGCGGGCGGGCGCTCGGTGTCGGTCGAGACGTCGGTGAGGGCGGGCAGCCTTACACCTTTCAGCGCCGCGTAGGCCGGATAGGCCAGCACGAGGCTCGCCAGCAAAAGTCCGCCGACCGCGGCGCCGAGCCCGCCCGCGCCCTCGCGCCAGACCCGCACGAAGGCGAACAGGGCGAACAGGATCGCCACCAGCGACAGGGCGACGCCGCTGCCGAGCACGGCCATGGCCGGCATCGCCTCGGCGGATGGGCTGCGCACGAGCAGCACCGCGATTCCCGTGACGAGGACGGAGAAGATCGCGAGCGTGCGGGCGTAGCGGCCCGCGCGCGTCACCGGTTCGTCGAGGATCTGACGGCGCATCGCCCTGGCGGGATGTCGAAATCGGAGCGAGACTGTATCGCCTGGGGGCGAAGGGCGCCACTCGGCTGCTAGCGGTTCACGGCTCTGCTATATGCCTGAGCAGCATGTCGCAGCCCCCCCACCCCGAGACGAGCGCCGAGCCCGATCCGCTGCGCGTCTGGTTCCGCTTCATCCGGCTGAGCCGGCGCGTCACGGCCGCGGTGGCGGCGGAATTGCGCGGCACCGGCCTGTCGATCCCGCAATTCGACGTGCTCTCGACGCTGTCGGAGCGCGAGGGCCTGACCCAGCAGGAACTGGCCGGGCGGCTCTACGTGACCAAGGGCAACGTCTCGGGGCTGATCGACCGCCTCGTGGAAGCCGGTCTCGTCGAGCGGCGCCCGATTCCGGGCGACCGGCGCTCGCACGCACTCCATCTCACCGCGGCGGGCGCGGACCTCGCCGCCCGCGGCATCGGCGCGCAGGCGGCCTACGTCGCCCGCACCCTCGGACAATTGGAAACCGGCGAACTCGAAACCTTCGAGGCCCTCGTGCTGAAATGGCGGGCGCTGGCGCGGGCGGATGCCGAGGCGCCGGACAAACAAAAACAGACGCCGGGGGCGCCTGTCGGGAAAGTTTGAGATCGTTATTCGTTATCGGCCAGGGCGGCACGACGCGCGTCGCGCGGTGCGCCCTCGACCGGGATTACGCTTCGCCGGTACGGCCGGTGGACTGACCGCCCTTGCGACCGGCCGACGAGGCTAGCTCACGATCCTGCGAGAACGAGCGCTTCTCCGCCGGGACCGAACGGCCGCCCTTGCTGGCGATCTCGCGCTGACGCTCGATGTTCATGGATGCGAAACCTCGCTTCGAGGTCGAGTTTCCAGTAGCCATTGACGCCTCCTCAGGCTCGATTTTTCACACGTTCATCAACCTTCAGCGCAATCGATGGTTCCTTGGCCGTATCGATCACGGTCGGGTGCGAAACCCCTGTCCAGTCCAGACGTTACGAGAGCCGAGACAAGGATTTACGCGGACTTGTGAACAGGTCTTGCACAGGCCCCGCCACTCCGGAGGATACCGGAAATGACCAATCGCCATATGGTAAAGCCTGACGCCGCGGCCAAGCCCCAGGCGGCCAACGCCACCCCGCTGCCGCCGATGCCGGCGCCCGAGGACAGCCGCACGCCGACGGTGCGGGAAGAGCCGATCGA
Organism: Methylorubrum subtropicum; assembly: GCF_038442325.1. Taxonomy (NCBI): domain Bacteria; kingdom Pseudomonadati; phylum Pseudomonadota; class Alphaproteobacteria; order Hyphomicrobiales; family Methylobacteriaceae; genus Methylorubrum; species Methylorubrum subtropicum. Next base: position 72,035 of record NZ_JBBXMW010000013.1, read on the forward strand.
CTCGCCCCAGCCGAATGCCAGCCTCAAGCGCGAGGCGCCGAAACCCGGCGAGATCGGGCTGGCGGCCGGCCGCGATCCGTGAGCGTCTTTGACAGGGGCGGCCGGCGAGTCTAGGCGCCGCCCTTTCCCGCGCCGCCGATGAGGGCGGCGGATCGGAGTCGGTCATGACCCTCGACAACGAGGTGACGTCGCTGCGGCAGGTGCCGCTGTTCCGCGAGGTCGAGCCCGCGCGCCTCAAGCTCCTCGCCTTCACCAGCGAGCGGGTGCATTTCGAGGCAGGACAGCTCCTCTTCGCCCGCGGCGAGGCGGCGGATGCCGCCTACCTCATCCTGGAGGGCGGCGCCGCGGTCTCGATCGATGGCCCGCACGGGCCCGTGCGCCTCGCGCTGCTCGGCGCCAACGCGCTGGTGGGCGAAATGGGCATCCTGGCCGACCAGCCCCGCTCGGCCACCGTCACCGCCGAGGGCGCGACCACGGCGCTGAGGATCGACCGCGACGTCTTCCTCGAACTCCTGGCTCAGTTCCCGCAGATCGGCATCGCGGTGATGCGCGACCTGGCGCTGCGGCTGGAGCAGACCAACCAGCGGCTGGCAGAGCGCGGCGGCGCCTGACGATTCCGGTTGCCCGCGACTGCCACGCCGTCATTCGGTCGGGTAGGTGATGAACTCCATCAGCGACCCGTCCGGATCACGGAAATAGACGCTGATCCCCGCCCCCGCCGCGCCGTAGCGCTCGACCGGCCCGAGTTCGACCGGCACCCCATGCGCGGCAAGATGCGCCACCGCATCCTCGATCGAGCCCGACCAGCGGAAGCACAGGTCGCTGCCGCCGGGCATCACGGGTTTGGCCGCGCGCGGCTCGCCGATCTGGCCGGGGCCGTGGACGTTGAGCTGCACCCCGCCGAAGCGGAAGGCCACGCCACGTCCCACCGGGATCACCTCCGCGCCGAGCACGTCGCGGTAGAAGGCGGTCGCGCGGTCCCAGTCGGAGACGTGGATCACGCAATGGTCGAGATGGATCGCGGGCGCCAGCACCACGGTGTCGAGGGGGTTGTCCTCGACGGTCAGGGTCTCGGTCTCGGGCATGGCTCTCGGGCCTCGGGCGGCGCTGTCCCCTCAAGATAACGCGAGGCCGCGCCCCGGCGAGGCGTCGTTCCTGGCCCGATGCGGCCCTCCGGCCACACCCGATCGGCTCCGCTGCGGCTAGTCATGGGGCATGACGCATCCTCGACCCCCGTCCCGCGACGCCCGCAACGGAGTGGCCATGATTGCCCCTTCGACCGCCACCCGGACCCTTCTCGTCGCGCTCTGCCTCGTGCCGCTCGCAGCCTGCAAATCCTCCGGCCCCGGCCGGACGGCCGCGCTCGACGACGAATCGGCGTGGTACATCGGCATGAAGCCCGACAAGCCCTATGACGTGCCGCTGGTCGACACCGCCCGGCTCGATCCGAAGTACCGCCGCCAGGAGGTCGCCTATGCCGGCCCCGAGGCGCCGGGCACCATCGTGGTCGATATCGACAAGCGCCAGCTCGCCCTGGTGCAGGAGGGCGGCCGGGCGATCCAGTACGGCGTCGGCGTGGGCAAGCTCGGCTTCTCGTGGAAGGGCGAGGCCCGCATCGCGCGCAAGGGCGTCTGGCCCGATTGGACGCCGACCACGACGATGGTCTCGCTTCACCCGGAGATCGACCGCTCGCGCAAGGGCGGCGTCGACAATCCGCTCGGAGCCCGTGCGCTCTACCTCTACCAGGGCAACCGCGACACGCTGTTTCGCATCCACGGCACCAACGAGCCGTGGAGCATCGGCGAACAGATGTCCTCGGGCTGCGTGCGCATGCTCAACGAGGACATCGTCGATCTCTACGAGCGGGTGCCGGTGGGCACGCGGGTGCTGGTGAAGCGCGGCGGCCGGTACCGCGTCTGACGCATCGGATGTCGCTTCGGCGAAAGACGCGGCGCCATCTCCGGTTCATGGAGACGCCGGCTTGATGCGGCCGGACCGGAGACGTCACCGGCCGCGATCAGGAGAAAGTGCCCATGACCATCACGATCTCGCATCTCCAGCCGATCATCGCCATCGCCGCGGGCGTGCTGATCCTGATCGCGCCGCGGCTGCTCAACTACATCGTGGCGATCTACCTGATCGCCGTCGGCCTGATCGGGCTCGGCGTGCTGCGCCCGTTGACCTGATCCCGATCACCTGAGCCCTCGCACCCGTTCTCCGTGCGAACCCTCTGACAGACTGACCGCATCGTCACTGCGGGGTGTACGCAGTGCAAAGCTTCTTCTTGCGCTGCGGCATGAGATGGGCCACGCCCGCGGGAACGATGCGTTAGGATGCCTCCCCACGCGCCCGCTTCCGGGCTCCAGGACCCGCGCGCCGCCGGTGCAGCGGGACTACGGTCGAGAGACAACCACGCCATCCGTCGAGCGGAGAGCCTGATGACGAAATGGGTCTATTCCTTCGGTGACGGCAAGGCCGAGGGCGAGGCGTCGATGCGCAACCTCCTCGGAGGCAAGGGCGCCAACCTCGCCGAGATGTCGAACCTCGGCCTGCCGGTGCCCCCCGGCTTCACCATCACGACGGAAGTCTGCACCTACTACTACCAGCACGGCGAGACCTACCCGGCGGAGCTCCGCGACGAGGTCGGTGCCGCGCTGGAGAAGGTCGGCGCGCTGACCGGCCGCCGTTTCGGTGATGCCGACAAGCCGCTCCTCGTCTCGGTCCGCTCGGGCGCCCGCGCCTCGATGCCCGGCATGATGGACACGGTGCTCAACCTCGGCCTCAACGACGAGACCGTCGAGGCGATGGCGAAGGACGCCGACGACGAGCGCTTCGCCTACGATTCCTACCGCCGCTTCATCACGATGTACTCCAACGTCGTGCTCGGCGTGGAGCACCACGCCTTCGAGGAGGCGCTGGAGCACTACAAGGACGGCAAGGGCCTCAACCTCGACACCGATCTCAAGGCCGACGACTGGAAGCACCTCATCGGCGTCTACAAGAAGATCGTCCGCGACGAGCACGGCTCGGACTTCCCGCAGAAGCCCGAGGACCAGCTCTGGGGCGCCATCGGCGCGGTGTTCGATTCGTGGATGATCCCGCGGGCGAAGAAGTACCGCGAGCTGAACAGCATCCCCGAGAGCTGGGGCACCGCCGTCAACGTCCAGGCCATGGTGTTCGGCAACATGGGCGACACCTCCGCCACCGGCGTCGCCTTCACCCGCAACCCCTCCACCGGCGAGAGCGCGCTCTACGGCGAGTTCCTCATCAACGCCCAGGGCGAGGACGTGGTCGCAGGCATCCGCACGCCGCAGGACATCACCGAGAAGGCTCGGATCGAGGCAAAGAGCGAAAAACCTTCGATGGAGAAGGCGATGCCGGACAGCTTCGAGGAGCTGACCCGCATCTACGGGATCCTCGAAAAGCACTACCGCGACATGCAGGACATGGAGTTCACCATCGAGCGCGGTAAGCTCTGGATGCTCCAGACCCGCAACGGCAAGCGCACGGCGAAGGCGGCGCTGCGCATCGCCGTCGAACTCGCGGGCGAGGGCCTGATCTCGAAGGACGAGGCGATCAAGCGCATCGAGCCCGGCGCCCTCGACCAGCTCCTGCACCCGACCATCGATCCGAACGCCGAGCGCAAGGTCATCGCCACGGGCCTGCCCGCCTCGCCCGGCGCGGCGGTCGGCGAGATCGTGTTCAACTCGGAAGCCGCGGAAGCCGCCCGCAAGGCCGAGCGCCGCTGCATCCTCGTGCGCATCGAGACCTCGCCGGAGGACATCCACGGCATGCACGCCGCGGAAGGCATCCTGACGACGCGCGGCGGCATGACCTCCCACGCGGCGGTGGTCGCCCGCGGCATGGGCAAGCCCTGCGTCTCCGGCGTCGGCTCGATCCGCATCGACTACAAGGCGCAGACGATGACGGTCGGCGGCGTCACCCTGAAGGCGGGCGACGTCATCACCATCGACGGCTCGACCGGTCAGGTGATCCAGGGCGAGGTCAAGATGCTCCAGCCGGAGCTGTCGGGCGACTTCGCCGCGCTGATGGAATGGGCCGACGCGGTGCGCACCATGAAGGTCCGCACCAACGCCGACACCCCCGCCGACGCGCGCGCCGCCCGCAAGTTCGGCGCGGAAGGCATCGGCCTGTGCCGCACCGAGCATATGTTCTTCGAGGGCGACCGCATCGTCGCGGTGCGCGAGATGATCCTGGCCGACGACGCCGAGGGTCGCCGCGCGGCGCTGGCCAAGCTCCTGCCCTACCAGCGCCAGGACTTCGTCGAGCTGTTCACGATCATGTCGGGCCTGCCCGTCACGATCCGCCTGCTCGATCCGCCGCTGCACGAGTTCCTGCCCCACACCGACGAGGAGGTGCAGGAGGTCGTCTCGGCGACCGGCGTCAGCGAGGACAAGATCCGCCACCGCACCCGCGAGCTGTCCGAGCACAACCCGATGCTCGGCTTCCGCGGCTGCCGCCTCGCCATCGCCTTCCCCGAGATCGCCGAGATGCAGGCGCGCGCGATCTTCGAGGCCGCGGTGCAGGCCGCCAAGGACACCGGCGCCTCGGTGACCCCGGAGGTGATGGTGCCGCTGGTCTTCACCCGGATGGAGTTCGACATCGTCAAGGCGCGCATCGACGCCATGGCGAAGGCCGTCACGGAGGAGACCGGCGCCAGCTTCGAGTATCAGGTCGGCACCATGATCGAGCTGCCGCGCGCGGCGCTCAAGGCCGGCGAGATCGCCGAGACCGCGGAGTTCTTCTCCTTCGGCACCAACGACCTGACCCAGACCGCCCTCGGCATCTCGCGGGACGACGCCGCGACCTTCCTCGGGCCCTACACCCAGAAGGGGATTCTCGCCGTCGATCCGTTCGTGTCGATCGACCGCGAGGGCGTGGGCGAACTCGTCAAGATCGCGACCGAGCGCGGTCGCGCGCAGCGGGCCGACATCAAGCTCGGCATCTGCGGCGAGCACGGCGGCGACCCGGCCTCCATCGGCTTCTGCCAGGAAGTCGGCCTCGACTACGTGTCGTGCTCGCCCTTCCGCGTGCCGATCGCCCGTCTCGCCGCCGCGCAGTCGGCGCTCGGCAAGAGCGATTGATCGGATCGGCGCCGTAAGGCTTCGAACGTCGTGACGGAAAAGGGCGGTCGCTTCGTGCGGTCGCCCTTCTCTTTTGCGTATCGTGCCGAGGTTGCTCGCCTTGGATTTCACCCCGCACCGTCATTGCGAGGCGGAGCCGAAGCAATCCAGAGCGCCACGTTGCCGGATGAGACGAAACGGCTTTGGTCGTCCCGTCATCGACGGCACGCGCCATTCTGAGGCTGCGGAGCGCTGGATTGCTTCGGCTTCGCCTCGCAATGACGGTGAGACCGAACGGGAGACCGCCCTCTCCGCCCCGGCCCAAGCTACGCAATAATTTTGCGGATGACGGCGTGAACCCGTGTCGTGCTGGCGCGTTCAATGCTAGCGGGAGTCTGAGCGCGGGAGCGCCGGCCTGTCGTAAGGTCCGGGTCTTCGCGGGACTTGCCACATGCCCAATCCCGACACCTCCATCGCCCTCCTCGATGCCGGCGCCGTCGCGCCGGAGCCGCGGGCCATGCAGCACGCCTATCTCTGGATTCTCGCGAGCCTGACCACGGCGGTCGGGCTCCTGGGGCTGGCCTACGCCCTGTCCCAGCACAGCGAGCGCGAGGCGGGCCGGATGATCATCGCCTCGCAGGGCGGGGCCGGCTACTTCGCCGTCGTCGTCAACGGGCTGGCCGTCCACCACGGCCGCCCGCATCGTTGAGGCGAGTTACGCCTTAACCGTCCGGCAACCACGTTCGCACTTAAACTCGCGCCCATGAGGAACGGGAGCCGTCGCCTGCGCTAGGCTGCGATCCCCGGGCCATCGTTCAGCGTGGGATGTCGGCGTTGCGTGCGAGTCGCGTTCGAGGGCTGGGATTGGGGCCGCGCTTCATCGTCTCGGCCGTGGTGCCGTGGATGCTGGCGAGCGGCCTGCTGATCTCCTTCACGGCGACCGCCGGCACCGACGCGACGCTGTCGCCGGAGCGCCTGTTCGAGCGCGAGGTCGCGACCACGGGCGCCATCGCGTCGGGCTGGAACGCCGACATGATCGCCGCCGGCATCGTCGCCACGCCGGATTCCCCCCACGACGAGCCCGACGACGGCAGCCTGCCCGCGCTCGCCGAATCCGACGGCTCGACCCCGGCGGTGCCGCGCGCCGTCGCCCTCTCCTCGGTGACACCCGCGCCCGCCGACGCGACGCCGATCGAGGTCGCCGCGGCCAGCCTCGTCCTGCCGGGCTTCTCGCCGCGCCTCGACCGCGCCCCGGCGCCGGGCGAGCCCGAGATGGACATCGCCTCGCCCGAAGCCAAGCACCGCTACGCCGACCTGATCGCCCCCGAGGCGATGGACAAGGAGCAGCGCTGCCTCGCCGAGGCCGTCTATTTCGAGGCCCGCAGCGAGCCGGAGGAGGGTCAGGCAGCGGTCGCCCAGGTGGTGCTCAACCGCGCCAAGAGCGGGCTCTACCCGTCGAGCGTTTGCGGCGTGGTCTACCAGAACCGGCACCGCTTCATGGGCTGCCAGTTCTCCTTCGCCTGCGAGGGCAAGTCGCTGCGCATCACTGATGCCGGCTCGTGGCAGACCGCCACCCGCATCGCCAGCGCGGTGATCGAGGGCCGCACCTATCTCAGCGAGGTCGGCGGCGCGACGCACTACCACGCCGATTACGTGAAGCCCGGCTGGTCCCGCCGCCTCAAGCGCAAGGACATGATCGGCCGGCATATCTTCTATCAGCTGAAGCCGAACCAGACCTGAGCCAACGCACCGCTCAGCCCTCCCCCCTCCGCGGGGGAGGGTGGGCCCCCGAAGGGGGTCGGGAGAGGGGAGCGACGCGTCCGCTTGGCCGCGCTCGACCAGCCATCTTCGGAAGCGTTGTCCCCTCTCCCGCCTCGCATCCGCGAGGCACCCTCCCCCGCGGAGGGGGGAGGGTTAGCCGACCGGCGCTACGTCACGACGCTCGGCTCGGCCCGCCCCGTGATCCCTTCGATATCCGCCAACTCCCGCGCCACGGCGACGACCGGGGCCAGCACCTCGGCCACCGGCTGCTCCAGCCGCGCGGGGTCGCTCTCGTAGCGCTCGATATAGACCCGCAACGTCGCCCCCGCCGTGCCGGTGCCGGAGAGCCGGTAGACGATGCGGGCGTCCTCCGCGAAGGTGATGCGCACGCCCTGCGCCTCGGTGACCGAACCGTCGACCGGATCGACGTAGCGGAAGTCGTCGGCCTCGCTCACCGTCATCCCGCCGATGGTCGTGTCCGGCAGGCTCGCGACCTTGGCGCGCAGGCCTTCCATCAGCCGCTTGGCGGCGTCGGAATCGATCTCCTCGTAGTCGTGGCGGGTATAGTAGTCGCGGCCGAACTCGGCCCAGTGCGCCCGCACCAGATCCTGCGCCGGCTTGCCCGTCGCGGCCAGGATGTTGAGCCAGAGCAGCACCGCCCAGAGCCCGTCCTTCTCGCGCACGTGGTTCGAGCCGGTGCCCGCGCTCTCCTCGCCGCAGAGCGTGATGCGGCCGGCATCCAAGAGGTTGCCGAAGAACTTCCAGCCGGTCGGAGTCTCGAACGCCTCGATCCCGAGCTTTTGTGCCACGCGGTCGGTGGCGCGGCTCGTCGGCATGGAGCGGGCGACGCCCGAGAGGCCGCCCGCGTAGCCCGGCGCCCGGTGGGCGTGGGCGGCCAGGATCGCGAGGCTGTCGCTCGGCGTCACGAACAGGCCCGGCGCCACGATCATGTTGCGGTCCCCGTCGCCGTCCGAGGCCGCGCCGAAATCCGGCGCGTCGGGGCCGTGCATGAGGTCGAACAGCTCGTGGGCGTGGACCGGGTTCGGATCGGGATGGTGGCCGCCGAAATCGGGCTTGGGCTCGCCGTTCACCACCGTGCCGGGCGCGGCGCCGAGCGTGTCCTCCAGGATCGCCTTGGCGTAGGGGCCGGTGATCGCCGAGAGCGCGTCGAAGCGCATGCGGAAGCCCGAGGCGAACAGTTTCGTCAGCGCCTCGAAGTCGAACAGCGAGCGCATCAGCTCGGCGTAGTCGGCGACCGGATCGATGATCTCGACGCTCATGCCGTCGATCTCATGCGTCCCGGTGGTGCCGAGATCGAGGTCGGGTGCGTCGGCGATGCGGTATTCCGAGATCGTCTTGGTGCGCTCGAAGATCGCGCCGGTGACGCTTTCGGGAGCCGGGCCGCCGTTGGCACCGTTGTACTTGATGCCGAAATCGCCCTCCGGCCCGCCGGGATTGTGGCTCGCCGAGAGCACGATGCCGCCGATCGCCCCGTGCTTGCGGATGACGCAGGAGGCGGCGGGGGTCGAGAGCAGGCCGTCGCGGCCCACCAGCACCCGGCCGAGCCCGTTGGCGGCGGCCATCTTGATGGCGATCTGCACCACCTCGCGGTTGAAGAAGCGCCCGTCGCCGCCGATCACCAGGGTGGCGCCCTCGCGCTCGGGAATGCAGTCGAGGATCGCCTGGACGAAGTTCTCGACGTAATGCGGCTGGCGGAACACCGGCACCTTCTTGCGCAGGCCCGAGGTGCCGGGCTTCTGGTCCGGGAAGGGGGTCGTGGTGACCTGCTTGGCAGCCATGCTGACTTGGTCCTCAGATTCGCTGCGCATGTCCTAGCGCAGTTTTGCGCCGCAGCGAGGCCGGCGACGCCGATTTCCCCGCCCGGATCGCGTCATTCTTCATGGCCGGAGCGGACGCGGATCACCGCCGGGTTCTCGCGCAGGCGCCGGGCCACCGCCTCGACGCCGGCGCGCGGCAGGCGGGCGAAGGTGATCGTCACGTCCTCCAGCCCCGGCTCCGCGCCGGGCCGCACCACAAATTGCCGGATGCGCGAGGCGCGCTCGCCGGTCAGCTCGGGCAGCGCGTCGATGGCGAGGCTGCCGGCCTTGACCGTCAGATCGATCTCGCAAGGGCGCATCCGGTCGTGCCACCGCTCCTCGATCGGCTTCACCCCGGCCAGGATGCCGACGACGAGGCCCGTGGCGGCGAGCGCCGGCACGTAGAGCCCGCCGCCGACCGCGAGTCCGATCGCCGCCACCGCCCACAGGCTCGCCGCGGTGGTCAACCCCTTCACCGCCTCGCCGCGCAGGAGGATGGTGCCGGCCCCGAGGAAGCCGATGCCGGAGACGACGCCGGCCGCCACCCGCGAGGGGTCGAGCTGCACGTTCCGCTCGCCCAGCACGTCGGCGAAGCCGAAGGCCGAGACCAGCATGAACAGGCAGGCGCCGACGCAGACCAGCATGTGCGTGCGCAGGCCCGCCGCCCAGAGCAGCCGCTCGCGCTCGAACCCGATCACGCTGCCCATGGCCCCGGCCAGCAGCAGCCGCGCCACCATCTCCGTGTTGCCGAGCATGGCGTCTCCTCGAAGACATCGTTGATGGAAACTCTGCGCCCGTCCGCCGGTAGCGTGCAACCGACACACACCCGTCATTCCGGGGCGCGAAGCGAACCCGGAATCCACAACTGGCCGCGACGGTTCGACTTCAGCCGGGCCTCCCGCATCACGGGTGGATTCCGGGTTCCGCTGCGCGGCCCCGGAATGACGGCTGTAGGTTTCGATAGGCCCCCGCGCATGCCTCGCCTGCCTTGACGCCCCAAACCCCGCGGGTCCAATGCGGCGCGACTTTCGGAAAAGAATCGCCCAAGGGCTGCCGATGCCGCCGCTCCTCGCCCTGCCCTTTCCGGCCATCGATCCCGTCGCGGTCTCGCTCGGGCCGATCGAGATCAAGTGGTACGCGCTGTCCTACATCGCCGGGCTGATCGGCGGCTGGTTCTACGCGCGCCGGCTGGTGCTGGCGGATACGCTGTGGGGCGCCGTCAAGCGCCCGAGCCAGACCGATCTCGACGACCTCGTCGTCTGGGTGGCGCTCGGCGTCGTGCTCGGCGGGCGCATCGGCTACGTGCTGTTCTACAACTTGCCGCTCTATCTCGATCAGCCGATGGAGATCCTGGCGATCCGCAACGGCGGCATGTCGTTCCACGGCGGCTTCCTCGGTGCGGTGCTGGCGATGCTGGTGTTCGCCCGCGCCCGCGGCCTCGGCGGCCTGACGCTGCTCGACATCTCCGCCGTGGTGGTGCCGATCGGCCTGTTCTTCGGCCGCATCGCCAACTTCGTGAACGGCGAGCTGTGGGGCCGGCCCGCGCCGGACTTCCCCTACGCCGTGGTCTTCCCCACCGGGGGCGACGTGCCGCGCTATCCGAGCCAGCTGTTCGAGGCCGCGACCGAGGGGCTGCTGCTGTTCGTCGTCATGGCGTTCGCCGTGCGCCGCTTCGGCTTCCGCCGGCCGGGGCTGCTCGGCGGCATCTTCGTCCTCGGCTACGCGCTGACCCGGACCTTCTGCGAGTTCTTCCGCGAGCCGGACCGACAACTCGGCTTCCTGTTCGGGCAGGACGTGAACGCGCTCGGCGGCGGCATCACCATGGGGATGCTGCTCTGCGTGCCGATGGCGCTGGTCGGGATCGCCGCCATCGTGCTCGCCGCCCGCGGGGTGACGCGGCCCCGGCGCGAGGGGCCGGAGATCCGGGCCGAGGCCGGGCAGATCTGAGCGTGACGCCGCTCCACGCGATCCTCGCGCGCACGATCCGTACCGACGGGCCGATCGGCCTCGACCGCTACATGGCGCTCTGCCTGAGCCATCCGGCCCACGGCTACTACGCCACCCGCGATCCGCTGGGCGCGCGGGGCGACTTCGTCACCGCGCCGGAGATCAGCCAGATGTTCGGCGAGCTGGTCGGCGCCTGGGCCGCCGCCCTGCTCGCGGGATTTTCCAGCTCTACAAAACCCTGCCTCGTCGAGTTGGGGCCGGGGCGCGGCACGCTGATGCGCGACGCGCTGCGGGCCCTGCGGGCGGCGGGCGCGGATTTCGATCTCCACCTCGTCGAGACCAGCCCGGTCCTGCGCGCGCTCCAGGCCGAGCGCCTCGCCGACGCGCGCCCGACGTTTCATGACAGCGTGGCGAGCCTGCCCGAGGCGCCGCTCCTCGTCGTCGCCAACGAGTTCTTCGATGCGCTCCCCGCCCGCCAGTTCGTGCGCACGCCCCGCGGCTGGTGCGAGCGCCGGGTGGGCCTCGGCGAGGAGGGCGCGCTGGCATTCGGCCTCGACCCGGAGCCCGATCCGCAACTCACAGCGGAGGCGCCGGACGGCGCCGTGCTCACCGTGCCGAGCGCGGCGCTTGCCACGATGCGCGACCTCGCCCGCCGCCTCGTGCGCGACGGCGGCGCGCTGCTCGCCATCGATTACGGCCACGCGGAGGCAGGCTTCGGCGACACGCTGCAGGCGGTGGAGGGCCACGCCTTCGCCGATCCGCTGGCGCGGCCGGGCGAGGCCGACCTCACCGTCCATGTCGACTTTTCCGCGCTCGCGCGGGCCGCGACGGCGGAGGGCGCGGCGGTCCACGGCCCGGTGCCGCAGCGCGACTTCCTCCTCGCTCTCGGTCTTGAGGCCCGCGCCGCCCGGCTCAAGGCCCGCGCCGACGCTTCCCAGGCGGCGGCGATCGACGCGGCGGTCACCCGCCTGACCGATCCGAGCCCGCGCGGCATGGGCGCCCTGTTCAAGGTGCTCGGCGTGAGCCACCCGGCCTTCACGGCGCTGCCCGCCCTCCCCTCCGTCTGAGATCGCGAGCCCCCATGGTCATCGAAGCCCCCGAACTCGCCGCGCTGCCCGGCCTGCGCCACGCCTTCTTCACCCGCGAGGGCGGCGTGTCGGAGGGGCTGTATGCGTCGCTCAACGGCGGCCTCGGCTCGAACGATGCGCCCGACAACGTCGCCGAGAACCGGGCCCGGATGACCCGGCATCTCGATCTGCCCTCGGAAAAAAACCTCGTCAGCCTGTATCAGGTGCATTCCGCCGACGTGGTGACGGTCGAGGCGCCCTTCGCCGAGCGCCCGAAGGCCGACGCGATGGTGACGCGGGTGCCGGGTCTGGCGCTCGGCATCGCCACGGCCGATTGCGGGCCGATCCTGTTCGCCGATTCCGAGAACCGCGTCGTCGGTGCGGCCCATGCCGGCTGGAAGGGCGCGCTCGGCGGCGTCGCCGAGGCGACTGTGGCGGCGATGGAGGGCCTGGGCGCGACCCGAAAGAGCATCGTGGCGGTGCTCGGCCCGACGATCTCGCAGGCCAACTACGAGGTGGGCGCGGATTTCGTCACCCGCTTCCGCGCCGAGGTGCCGGGCTCCGAAAGATTCTTCGCGGAGGGCCGCGAGGGCCACGCGCAGTTCGATCTGCCGGCCTTCATCCTGGCCTGCCTCGCCGAGGCCGGCATCGGCCGTGCGACGGCGCTCGGGCTTTGCACCTATGCCGACGCGGAGCGCTTCTACAGCTTCCGTCGCACCACTCACCGGAGCGAGCCGGATTACGGCCGCCTGATCTCCGCGATCACCCTGACCTAAAGCTCTGTCGTAACGCAGCTTTTTCCGAAATTCGGTCGCACCGTCCTTCCCGCGTGAGCCGACCTTCATCGTCCACACCGATGCCCAAAAACCACACCGCCTCCCGGGGGGGGCGTTGCGGCCAGGCTTTTGTGCGGTGCCGCACGTGCTTTTCGTCGGCGGCGGCGTAATTCCGTCGGGTCACGGATCGCCGCGGCCAGTGGGCTGCGACAATCCGTCATCAAGCGACACCGAAAAAAGCTTGGCCGTGAATGAACCTTGGCCATTCGGCGGCGTTTGATGATCGAACGGACAGGCAGAAAACGATCTTCGCCACAAAGGGGCCGCCTTCGGGACGGTCGGCGTGATCGAGCCGCAACAGTATCTTTCGAGATGCTGGAATAGATACGGGGCACCGTGCCGCTGAGCTTCCAAGAAGCCTCGGCACAGTCAAAAAGGACCAGAGTGATGCAAGCACTTCTTCGCGCCGGTACGGCTCTCGCCGGCATCGTCGTCGCCGGTTCGGCGCTCGCCGCCGACCTTCCGCGCCGCGCCGCCCCGCCGCCGGTCTTCACGCCGGTTCCGGTCTTCACGTGGACGGGCTTCTACGCCGGTTTCAACGCCGGTTACGGCTTCGGCACCAACGACGACCGTCGCGATCCGACCGTGGTCGGCGTCAACGGCGCCTCCGGCCTCGTGGCCCCCGGCACCGCCGCCGCGATCGCCTTCAGCAACGGCCGCAACTCCACCGAGGGCTTCGTCGGCGGTGGTCAGATCGGCTACAACTACCAGTTCACGCCGGGCTCGGGCATCGTCGTCGGTATCGAGGCCGACGCCCAGTACGTCGATTTCGGCCGTGACCGTAACCGCTTCGCCGTCGCTCCGGGTTCGGCTGCCTTCCTGGCCGGCACCCAGATCTTCAACCCGAACGGCGTCACGGGCCTCGACTACTTCGGCACCGTCCGCGGTCGTCTCGGCTACGCCTTCGATCGCACCCTCGTGTACGGCACCGGCGGCTTCGCCTACGGCGCCGGCGGCGGCCGCGACTTCGGCCTGCCGAGCGGCTCCAGCGACGACTTCAAGACCGGCTACGCCGTTGGCGGCGGTATCGAGTACGCTCTCCCGACCGACTCGTTCCTGAACTTCTTCCGCTCCTCGGCCGTGACGCTGAAGGTGGAAGGCCTGTACGTGAACCTCGATCGCGGCAACCGCACTACCGGCGCCTTCGGTGCGACCCCGGCCGGCAACCTCGTCTACACGAACAGCCCGGGCGTGGTCCTCGTGAGCGGCGGCGCCGCCCGCGAGCGCGACACCGAGTTCGCCGTCGTCCGCGCCGGCATCAACTACAAGTTCGGCTCGTACTAAGCCGAACACGGCAGCGGCCCTCGCCCGAGGGCCGCTTCCACAGAATGCCCGAAGAAGCCCGGTGCCCCCAGCGCCGGGCTTTTTTCGTGCTCGCGCGGGTTTGAGCGGGTCGGAATCGCCCTCTCGTTCGTTCATGGCACAGAGGCGGCTCGTCCCGCGCGCGTCCGCTCGCGGATGCGGCGCGGGGAAAGGGCGGCCTCTCGTCCGGCTCTTACATTAGCTCGGCCGCTTCCCATCTCATCGGCATCGCACGGTGGACGACAGCGCCGGCGCCCAGGAGGACAACTCCATGAACAGCGAAGAACGCGACATCATCAACGGCATCTTCCAGCGGCTCGAACAGGCATCCGGCCAGCCCCGCGATGCCGATGCCGAGCGCTTCATCGCCGAGAAACTGCGGGCCCAGCCCTACGCGCCCTACGCCATGGCGCAGCTGGTCTACGTGCAGGAGGAGGCGATCAAGAGCCTCAACCAGCAGCTCGAACAGGCCCGCCAGCAGCAGGCGCAGCCGCAATCGTCGGGCGGCGGCGGCTTCCTGTCGAGCATCTTCGGCGGCAGCAGCAGCCGTCAGGAGCCGCAGCGTTCGTCCGGCCAGGGCTGGGGCCAGCAGCCTCCGGGCTACGGCCAGCAGCAGCCCGGTTACGGGCAGCAGCCGGGCTACGGCCAGCAGGGCGGCTATCCTCCGCAAGGCGGCCCGCAGGGTGGTCCGTGGGGCGGCCAGCCGGGCTACGGCCAGCAGCAGCCGGCCCGCGGCGGCGGCTTCCTGGCCACCGCGCTGCCGATGGCCGCGGGCGCGGCGGGCGGCATGCTGCTCGGCAGCGCGCTCTCCAACGCCTTTGCCGGCGGCCATTCGAGCCTCGGCAGCGCCTCGGCGGCCGGCCTGACCGGCGGCGGCGACACCATCGTCGAGAACAACTACTTCGGCGGCCAGGGCGGCGGCGACCAGGATCTCGGCTCGGCGCTGGGCGGCGGTGACGGCGGCTTCCAGAGCGCCGGCTTCGGCGGCGGCGACACCGGCGGCGATTTCGGGGGCGACCTCGGCGACGGCGGCGACGACGACTGGGCCTGATCCTTCAAGGCTCGAAACGAAAGAGCCCGGCGCCGCGAGGCGCCGGGCTTCCTTTTTGCCGCGTGACGAGGGTCAGAGCACCTCGACCCGCGTCCCGACCGGGGTGCGCTCGTAGAGGTCGATCACGTCCTCGTTCATCATGCGGATGCAGCCGGACGAGACGTTCTGGCCGATCGTGTGCGGCTCGTTGGTGCCGTGGATGCGGTAGAGCGAGGTGCCGAGATAGAGCGCCCGCGCGCCGAGCGGGTTGCCGGGGCCGCCCTCCATGTGCCGCGGCAGGTCGGGGCGGCGCGCCAGCATCTCGGCGGGCGGGGTCCAATCCGGCCATTCGCGCTTGTTGGTGATCGCCTTCACGCCGGTCCACACGAATCCCGGCCGCCCGACGCCGATGCCGTAGCGGATCGCTTGGCCCCCGGGCTGGATCAGGAACAGGTGCTTGGCGTTCGTGTCGATGACGATGCTCCCCGGCTTGCCCGGCCCGTCATAGGCGACGACCTGACGGGCGAAGCGCGGATCGACCGCGCGGGCGATGCCGGCTTCCTCCGCCTGGGGCTGCGACGGCAGCGCGGCCATGCGGGTGCGCGGCTCGGGCCGCGGGGCCTGATAGGTCTGGCGCTGCGGGAGCCCGCCGTAGCCGTCCACGGCCGGATGCCGCGACTGGCCGTAAGAACCCCCTTGGGCGCTGCCCGTCATCAGGAACTCGATGAAGCCGCCGCCGTACTGGCCCGGCCGCACCTGTGCCTGGGCCATGGCCGGCTCCGCTCCCAGCATCGCGAGGCTCAAGAGCGCCCCGCCCAACCCGAACCGCATCGTCCCGCTCCCCGGCTTGCCCCTCGTGTGACGCGAGGGTCCGGCACTGCGGCTGGCGGGCGATGAACGAAGATGGTGAATCGGAGCGGTCCGCACGCTTAACGCGAAGCGTCGTCAACGGGCCGTAAACGGCGCTTGCGAGCGGAAACCTTCAGCAAAAAGAAACCACTGCGCGGGATTGTGATCGAACGACACGCTTCTCAAGGCCGACACGACCGATGATGACCAAGCGCTACCGCATCGAGGAGAGCCTCGGCTTGGCTGCCGCCCCGGTCGCGCCCGCCCCGCAGGCGGACGCCGCGCCGAGTCCGCGCCTCGACGAGATCCTCACCGCGATCAACGATCTGCGCCGCATCACCCAGGCCAGCGCGGGCGAGACCGTCGAGGCCTGCCGTCGGGAACTCGGCGAGGCCTTCGCCATGCGCCGCGAACTGGAGGTGATGAAGGACGCCATCGCCCGCACCAAGACCGAGATCTCCAGCCTCTACCGCTCCGAGAATTCCGGCAAGGGCATGCGGCGCGTCGCGGGCGAACTCGACGCCGTCGTTGAATCGACCGAGCAGGCGACCTCGACGATCCTGAGCGCGATCGAGCGGATCGAGACCAACGCCAACATGATGCGCGGCACGCGCCTGCCCAAGGCCGCCCAGGACAACCTCGACGGCATCCTCGACAGCGTCGTCGGCGCCTACGAGGCCTGCAACTTCCAGGACCTGACCGGCCAGCGCATCAGCAAGATCGTCGGCGTGCTGAAATTCGTGGAAGAGCATCTCGACCGCGTCATCGACGCCTGGAGCGGCCTCGACAGCTTCGGCGACATCATGGGCGTCGGCCCCGAGACGCCGGACGAGAACGACGAGAGCTCGCTGCTGAACGGCCCGAAGCTCCACGACGATCCGGGCCACGTGGACCAGTCGGACATCGACGCGCTGTTCGATTGACGTCGTGTCGGTGGGGATGACCGGCCCGCATTGAACGCGGGTCCCCTCCCCCTTGCGGGGAGGGGTCAGGGGTGGGGGTCGGGCAAAGGGCACCGCGCCGCTCAATCCTGAACCACCCCCACCTCCTACCTCCTCCCCGCAAGGGGGAGGAGAACGCTTTCCTCAGTTGCGTCGCGATCGATCGATACGATCACCGCCCGAACAAGGGCCGCGTCCCGACCCTTCCAACCGGAATCCCCCCGGCCTACATGGGCGGCATGAGCCGCGCGACCCGATCCAGCTTCGAGGACGTCCCGCCCGAGAGCTTCGACGAGGACGAGCGGGAGGCGCAGGCCGACGAGGTCGCCGCCCTCGACGATGCGCCGGAGATCGACTTCGACATCGACCACGGGGCGGTGAAGGTCGGCACCGAGATCATCCGCCGGTTCTGGTCGACCCTGCCGTCCTCGCCCGGCGTCTACCGGATGTTCGACCACAAGGGCGACGTCCTCTACGTCGGCAAGGCCAAGAACCTGAAGGCGCGGGTCGGTTCCTACGCGCGCGGGCAGGCCCACTCGAACCGCATCGCCCGCATGATCGCGCAGACGGCGGCGATGGAGTTCGTCACCACCGCGACCGAAACGGAAGCGCTGCTGCTGGAGGCCAACCTCATCAAGCAGTTAAAGCCCCGCTTCAACGTGCTGATGCGGGACGACAAGTCGTTCCCCTACATCCTGCTCACCAGCGACGGCCCGGCTCCGCAGATCGTCAAGCACCGCGGCGCCCGCCGCCGCAAGGGTAATTATTACGGCCCCTTCGCCAACGTCTGGGCGGTCAACCGCACGGTGAACGCGCTGCAGCGCGCCTTCCTGCTGCGCACCTGCTCGGACAGCTATTACGAGAACCGCACCCGGCCCTGCCTGCTGTTCCAGATCAAGCGCTGCTCCGGCCCCTGCACCGGCGAGATCGCCGAGGCCGACTACGTCGCGCTCGCCGACAACGCCCGCGCCTTCCTCTCGGGCAAGTCGAACGCCGTGAAGGACCGGATGCGCGAGGAGATGCAGGCGGCCTCCGAAAACCTCGAATTCGAGCGCGCGGCGCGCTTCCGCGACCGCATCGCCGCGCTCTCGGCGATTCAGGGGACGCAAGGCGTGAACACCCAAGGCGTCGAGGAGGCCGACGTGTTCGCCCTCGACGAACAGGCCGGCCAGTTCTGCATCGAGGTGTTCTTCTTCCGCAACTTCCAGAACTGGGGCAACCGCGCCTATTTCCCCAAGGCCGACCGCTCCATGAGCGCCGAGGAGGTGCTGGCCTCGTTCATCTCGCAGTTCTACGACGACAAGCCCGCGCCGCGCGTGGTGCTGGTGAGCCACGCCGTCGAGGACGCCGAACTCGTCGCCGCCGCCCTGTCGAGCCGGGTCGATCACCGGGTCGAGATTCACCTGCCGCAGCGGGGCGAGCGCAAGAACCTCGTCGATTACGCCCGCCGCAACGCCAAGGAGGCGCTCGGCCGGCGGCTGGCCGACACCGCCTCGCAGGGCAAGCTGCTCGCCGCGCTCGGCCAGACGCTCGGCCTGCCCAAAGCCCCGCGCCGGGTCGAGGTCTACGACAACTCGCACATCTCCGGCACGAACGCCGTCGGCGGAATGGTCGTGGCGGGGCCGACCGGCTTCATGAAGACGCAT
This sequence comes from Methylorubrum subtropicum, assembly GCF_038442325.1. Taxonomy (NCBI): domain Bacteria; kingdom Pseudomonadati; phylum Pseudomonadota; class Alphaproteobacteria; order Hyphomicrobiales; family Methylobacteriaceae; genus Methylorubrum; species Methylorubrum subtropicum. The sequence goes on from NZ_JBBXMW010000013.1 coordinate 90,315, forward strand.
TACCGCACCTTCAACATCAAGTCGGAGGAGCTGACGCCGGGCGACGATTTCGGGATGATGCGCGAGGTGCTGACCCGCCGCTTCAAGCGGTTGGCCAAGGAGGCGCCGCGCCCGCCGAACGAAGCGGAAGCGGGCTCGCCGCACGCTGGGGAACAGGCGGCCTCCACCGCCACGGAGCTGGAAACGGCTCTGGAGAACGCGGAAAACTTCCCGGCCTGGCCCGATCTCGTGCTGATCGACGGCGGCGCCGGCCAGTTGGAGGCGGTGCGCGGGGTGCTGGCCGAGATCGGCGTCACCGACGTGCCGCTCGTCGGCATCGCCAAGGGCCGCGACCGGGATGCCGGCCGCGAGACCTTCTTCCTGCCCGGCCGCCCGCCGTTCAAGCTGCCGCCGCGCGATCCGGTGCTCTACTTCGTCCAGCGCCTGCGCGACGAGGCCCACCGCTTCGCCATCGGCACCCACCGGGCCAAGCGCAAGCGCGAGATGACGAAGAATCCGCTGGACGAGATCGCCGGCATCGGCCCCACCCGCAAGCGGGCGCTCCTGCACCATTTCGGCACCGTGAAGGCGATTCAGCGCGCCGCGCTCGAAGACCTCGCCAAGGCGCCGGGGGTGAATGCGGCGACGGCCCGGGCCGTCTACGACTTCTTTCACACCAATGCCTGAGCCGATCCGCGAGCCGGAGCCGCATTCGTCGCGGTTGACGCCCTCCCCCGCCCGTGATTTCACCGCCCCGATGAACGCCGTCCTTCCCCGACGCCGGTCGCAGGCCTGGACGCTCGCGAACTGCCTCACCTACGGCCGCCTCGTTGCGGTCCCGGTCGTCGTCGCCCTGCTGTTCTGGCCGGACGAGTTCGCCGCGCGCTGGGCCGCCTTCGGCGTCTTCGTCGCCGCCGCGATCACCGACTATCTCGACGGCTACGTCGCCCGCGCCTACGCCCAGAGTTCGGCGCTCGGGCGCATGCTCGACCCCATCGCCGACAAGCTCTTGGTCGCCGCCTGCCTGTTCATGCTGGCCGCCGACGGCACCATCGGCGGGGCGTCGATCGGCGCGGCCATCGTGATCCTGTGCCGCGAGGTGCTGGTCTCCGGCCTGCGCGAGTATCTCGCCGAGTTGAAGGTCGGCCTGCCGGTCAGCCGCATCGCCAAGTGGAAGACGACGGTGCAGCTCCTGGCGCTCGGCGTGCTCGTGGCCGGCCCCGCGGCCGAGGATGTGATTCCCGGCAGCATGACGCTGGGCATCGTCCTGCTGTGGCTCGCCGCCGTCCTGACGATCTACACCGGCTGGGACTACATGAGGGCCGGCATCCGCCACGCGATCGACGATCCGCGCTGATTCTTTTTGGACTTTGGGACCGCCCGGCTGAGAACGCCGCGGGTCCGGGAGTACGAGCGATGAAACTCGTCTACTTCGCCTGGGTGCGCGAGCGCGTCGGCAAGCCGGAAGAGACCGTGACCCCGCCCCCCGAGGTCGCGACCGTCGCCGACCTGATCGGCTGGCTCAGGACGCGCGGCGAGGAATACGCCTACGCCTTCGAGTCTGAGGGCGTGGTCCGCACCGCCATCGACCGGGTGCACGCCAAGCCCGCGAGCCCGATCGCGGGCGCGCAGGAGATCGCCTTCTTCCCGCCGATGACGGGGGGGTAGCGCTTCGGCAGTCAGCCGGCGGCCGCGCTTCACTCACCACCGTCATTCCGGGGCGCCGAAGGCGAACCCGGAAGCCACGACTGGCCGCGACGGCTCGATTGCGACCGGGTATCCCGCATCACGGGTGGATTCCGGGTTCCGCTTCGCGGCCCCGGAATGACGGCGGAGGTGGATTAATCCCCCGCCGCCCGAGCCCCACCTACCCCTCCCGCACCACCTGCACCGAACTCCCCGCCGCCTCCCCCTCCCGAATCGGCTCGCAGCGCCCGCCGAGATGGCGCGCCAGAAACCCCTCCGCGCGGGCGAAGAAGGCCAGCCGGTTGTCCGGGCGCACGAGGCCGTGGCCCTCGTCCGGGTAGAGCAGATAAGTGACCGGCACGCCGCTGGCGTCCAGCGCCGCGACCATCTGGTCGGATTCGGCCTGTTTCACCCGCGGGTCGTTGGCGCCCTGCACGATCATCAGCGGCGCCCGGATGCGGTCGGCGAAGTAGACCGGCGAGCGTTCGCGGATCAGCGCCATGCCTTCTTCCGTGTCGGGATCGCCGATGGCGCGGTGGAGCTGCGCCCGCATCGCCTCCCAATAGGGCGGGATGGTGCGCACCAGCGTCTCCAAGTTGGCCGGGCCGACGAGGTCGATGCCGCAGGCATACGTGTCCGGGTTGCGGCAGAGCGCCATCAGGGCGGCGTAGCCGCCGTAGCTGCCGCCCATGATCGCGACGCGGGCCGGATCGGCCACGCCCTCCGCCACCGCCCAGGCGACCGCATCGAGCAGGTCGTCGTCCATGGCCCGGCCCCAGGCGCCGTCGCCCGCGTTGAGGAAGGACTTTCCGAAGCCGGTCGAGGAGCGGAAGTTGACGCTGAGCGCCGCGTAGCCGCGGTTGGCCAGCCATTGGTGCATCGGATCGAAGCCGAAGCTGTCGCGCGCCCACGGGCCCCCGTGGACGAGCAGCACCAGCGGCCCCGGCCCCTCCGCGCCGAGCGGGCGGCTGAGATAGGACACGAGATCGAGCCCGTCGCGGGAGCGGATCACCGCCGGATGCATCGGCGCCAGCGGCGCGCCCTCCAGCTCCGGCCGGGCGCTGCCGAGGGAGCGGAGTGTCTTGGTGCGCCGGTCGTAGAGCGCCGCCTCGCTCACCCGCGTGTCCGAGCGGGCGACGACGATCCACAGCGCGTCGTCCTCGCTGCGGCTCGCCGGATACCAGTCGCCCAGCCCCTGCCCGTCGAGGAAGGCGAAGTCGTCCGTGAAACGCTCATCCAGCACGTGCCAGCGGCGGCGGGCATGGGTGACCGAGTAGGCGATCGGCTCGCGGGTCTCGATGTCGTGCAGCACCGTGCCGATATCGGCCTCGTCATGCGCCGCGAGCGTGCGGGTCTCGCCGCCTGCGATGTCGATGCGGGTGAGCGCGGCGGTGTCGCGCCCGCGACTGTCGCGGCAGAACAGGACAGCGCCGGTCGCATCGAGGTTTTCGGCCCCCGAGGCGCGGGCGTCTTCCGCCGGGAAGGTGAGCCATGGTTTCCAGTTCGCGCCGTCGCGGATCAGCAGCTCGGACGAGCCGTCGCGGCGGTTCCGCGCGGCGAAGTGCACGGCATAGTGGTCGTCGATCAGGAAGCCGGCGAAACCCGGATTCTCGGCGACCAGCTCCCGCGCCCCGGTAGCGAGATCGACGCTGTGCAGGTCGTGGAAGCGGGCGTCGCGGTCGTTCAGCGCGAGCAGCACCCGGTCCCGCACGAGCCGGCTCATGCCGACGATGCCGGCGGCGATGCCGGGATAGGGGGTGAGGTCGCGGTGCTCGCCCGAGTCGAGGTCGGCGGCGAACACGTGGAAATTCTCGTCGCCGTCGGCGTCCTGCACGTAGAGCAGGTGGCGCCCGTCATAGGCGAAGGCGAAGCTGTCCACCGCCCGGCGCCGGTCCCGCGTCACGGGCTGGGCCGCGTCGAGATCGTCGAGCGGCGCCGACCAGATGTTGAGCACCCCCTCGAACGGCGCGACCCAGGCGAGGCGCCGACCGTCCGGGCTGATCTGATGGCCGTACCGCGTCGGATTGCCGAACAGGTGCTCGCGCGGAATCAGATCGACCATAATGTCTCCTCGCGGGGCTTTTTTCGCGAGCCCCGCGGGGAAACGTAACGCTCCTTCAGCCCAGCACCACCACCCGCGTGCCGACTTCGACGCGGTTGAACAGGTCGATGGCGTCCTGGTTGATCATGCGGATGCAGCCGGACGACACGCTCTGGCCGATGGAGTGCGGCTCCAGCGTGCCGTGGATGCGGAACAGCGTGTCCTTGTTGTTCTGCCACAGATACATGGCCCGAGCGCCCAGCGGGTTGCGCGAGCCGCCGGGCACGCCGAGCCCGCTCTGGAGCTTGTCGACCTGACCGGCGAGATCCGGCCGGCGGGCGATCATCTCCTTGGGCGGATACCAATCCGGCCACGCCTGCTTCGAGTTGATCGTCGCGGTGCCCGACCACGCGAAACCCTGCTTGCCGACGCCGACGCCGTAGCGGCGCGCCCGACCGCCCGGCAGAACGAGGTAGAGGAAGCGCGCGCGCGGATCGACCACGATGGTGCCCGGCGGCTCGTTGGTGCGGAAATCGACCTCCTGGCGCAGGTAGGTCTGGTTGAACTTCTTGTAGTTGATCGCCGCCACCGGGAACGGCTCGCCCGCGGCCGGGCCGTAGGCGCGGGCGTAGTCGATGGGGCCGTTGTCGGGCTGCTGCGGCGGCATCTGCCAGCCGGACTGGCCGGGTGCGGCCGGGCGCGGCGTCTGGATCGGGCCGTTGGCCGGGCTCTGGTTAAAGGCTTGGCCGGCGGGCGCCTCGGGGGCCGGCTCGCCGTAGCGCTGGGCCCGGCGGCGGGCATAGGCCTCGGCGTCGAGGTCGTCGGCCTCCGGCACCGGACGGCCGTGGACGACCCGGCCGCGATACGGCACGTACTGGCCGCCCTGCTTGCGGTAGAGCTGGCCCGCGGCGTCCTGATAGAGCCGGTCGTCGTCGAAGCCGCCCGCGCCTTGCGCGAGGGCAAAACCCGGCAGGCTCACGAGCGCGAGGCTCGTCGCGGCCCCGAGAAGAAGGGTACGGCGGTTCTGCATGGACATGGATCGCTCGAAAGAAATGCGCCGGACCGGCACCGGATTCCGAAATCGGATGACGGTCACGATCGTCCGGTTCGGCTGAACTGCCCCGCTTGGATGTAACAACGAGCCGGCCGCGCGTCACGCCGACCGCCCCGCTTAGCGGTGGGCTAGCACGACGACTGTGCGAACATTGTGTCCGAAGGGTTACACTCATCCCCCACGTCCGATCCGGGGACGGGCGAACGGGCCGGCATTAACGATTTCGAAAAAATTGTGCAGATCGCGGCGAAATCGTGGTGGACGACGATTGCATCCGCGCCCGCGCCGACTAGATGAAGCGTGACCGTTCGGCCCCGACCACGGACCCCCACATCGTGCGCGCCTCGACCCTCCGCATCCTGCTCGGATCGCTCGGCCTTGCCCTGAGCCTGTCCCCCGAAGCCCTGGCCGCCCCCAAGGCGAAGCCGGCGGCCAAGCCGCCCGTCCAGGCTGCGGCCCCGGCGGAAAAACCCGGCACCGCCTGGACCGCCGCCGAGCCCGACAACTGCGCCCGCGCCCGGCACAAGCTTTGGCAGGAAGGCGAAGGCTGGATCGTGAAGACGATTACGGTCTGTCGGTAATTATGCGTCCGGCCGATCACCTCGCTTCGAGCGGCTGTTCGACGGGCTAATCCCACCCACCCCCCTCATCCTGAGATGCTGCGAAGCAGCCTCGAAGGAGGGCTCCAGGGATCGCGCGACTTCTGGAGCCCTCCTTCGAGGCTCCGCTTTCGCTCCGCACCTCAGGATGAGGGTGGGGATTTGGAAAGATGGACGCTGAGGCTCGCGCTGGCTACCACTGTGCTGCCGCGCGCTTCGGCCCCGAGCGAACCGGTTCGCCACAGGAGATCGCGGCCCGCGACGCCTGACGACTCGAAGCCGGCGGCCCGAACCGCTACAACCCCGCCGCCGCGCATCTCTCCGCGGCGACGGCTCGGCGGATTCTTCCGGTGATACGCGTCCTCCATACGGGCGACTGGCATATCGGGCAGACCCTGCGCGGCTTCTCGCGGGAGGCCGAGCACGCGGCCGTGTTCGCCCGGCTCGAGGCCATCGTCGCCGAGCGCGAGATCGACGCCCTCGTGGTCGCGGGCGACGTGTTCGATTGCCAGAACCCGTCGGGCGAATCGCAAGCCCGCTTCTACGCCCTGATGGCGCGGCTGCATCGGGCGCGCCCCGCCATGACCATCGTGATCACGGCGGGCAACCACGACGCCGCCGGCCGCCTGGAAGCCCCGCGCCCGCTTCTGGAAGCCATCGGCGTGCGGGTGATCGGCAATGTCCGCCGCCGCGACGGCGCCGTCGACCCGAGCCATCACCTCGTGCCGATCTGTGACCCCTCCGGCGAGGTCGCCGCGCAGGTGCTCGCCGTCTCCTACCCCACCGCCGCCTGCCTGCCGCCGCTCTCCTCGATCCGGAACACGGAAGCCGGCGAAGCCTCGCCGATCGTGCGCGGGGTGCGCGACCTCTACGCCCAGCTGTTCGAGGCGGCGCGTCCCCGGCTCGCCGGCCTGCCGCTCCTTGTCACCGGCCATCTCCATGTCGCGGGCGGGCTCGAATCGGAGGGCGCCGAGCGGCGCATCCTCGTCGGCGGCGAGCACGCCGTGCCGGCCGACGTGTTTCCCGACGCGGCGCGCTACGTGGCGCTGGGCCATCTGCACAAGGCGCAGGGTTTGGGGGGCGGGCACGTGCGCTATTGCGGCTCGCTGATCCCGCTCTCGGCCGCCGAGCAGCCCTATCGCCACGGCGTCACGCTGGTGACCCTCGGCTCCGGCCCGGCCGAGGTGGAGCAGATCGCCATCGAGCGCCCGGTGCCGTTCCTGCGCCTGCCCGCCGCCGGCGACATGGCGCTGGACGACCTCGGCGACCATCTAAGCGCGCTCGCCCTCGATCCCGACCTGCCGCTGGAAGCCCGGCCCTTCGTTCAGGTGCGGCTCGCCCGCGAAGGCCTGCTGCCGGGCTACCGCGCCGAGGTCGATCGCATCGCCGAAAGCTTTCCGGTGCGGATCGTGGAGGTGCGCGTCGCCGTGCCGGCGCGGGCGGCCATCGCGATCGAGGAGACCGAGGCGCCCCCGCCGCGCCTGTCCGAGCGCGACCCGGAAGAGCTGTTTCGCCTCGCCTACCGCGCCCGCTGGGACGAGGAGCCGGGCCTGCCCCATCTCGACGTGTTCCACCGCGCCCGCGCCGAGGCCTGAGCCGAACCCATGCGCATCCTCGCGATCCGCGGCGAGAACCTCGCCAGCCTCGCCGCGCGGTTCGAGATCGACCTCGCCGCCGGACCCGTCAGCGCCACCGGCCTGTTCGCCATCACCGGCGAGACCGGAGCCGGCAAGTCCACCATCCTCGACGCGCTCTGCCTCGCTCTCTACGGGCGCTATCCCCGCGTCGCGGTGAGCCGCCGCGAGGACGTGCCGGACCCCAGCGGCGAGGCGCTCAGCGCGGGCGACGGCCGGGCGATCCTGCGCCGCGGCGCGGGCGCGGGCTTCGCCGAGGTCGATTTCGTCGGGCAGGACGGGGTGGGCTACCGCGTCGGCTGGGAAGTCTTTCGCGCCCGCAACCGGGTGGACGGGCGGCTGCAGGGCGAGCGGCGGCGGCTGCACCGGCTCGACGATGCCAGCGCGGTCGCCGCCGGCAAGACCGGCGTGCTCGCCGCCGTCGAACGGCTCACCGACCTCACCTTCGACCAGTTCCGCCGCACGGTGCTGCTGGCGCAGGGCGAGTTCGACGCCTTCCTGCTCGCCGCCGAGGGCGAGCGGGCCGAGCTTCTGGAAAAGATCACCGGCACCGAGATCTATTCGGAGATCTCCAAACGGGTCCATGCCGGCTTCGAGGCGCATCGGCGCGGCGTCGAGGCCCTGGAAGCCCGCCGCGCCGAGATCGGCCTGCTCGACGCCGAGGCGCGCGCGGCCCGCACCGACGAGGCGGCGGCGATCCGGGCCGAGGCCGCCCCGCGCCACGCCCGGCAGGCCGCTTTGCGCCACAGTCTGGAGACGGCCCGCCGCCTCGATGCTGCGCGCCGAAGCCTCGCGACGGCCGAGGCGCAGGTGGCGGCGACGGACGCCGCCCTGGCGGCGGCGGAGCCCGACCGCCTGCGGCTCGCCGAACTCGACGCGGTCGAGCCCCTGCGCGGGCGCGCCGAGGCGATCGACGCGAGCCTCCGCGACCTCGCCGCCGCGGAAGCGCAGGCACTCGCGAGCGCCGAGCGGGTCGAGGCGGCCCAAGCGGAGACGCGGGCGTCGGAGGCCGAGCGCATTGAGGCCGCAGCCGCCGACGAGGCCATGGAGGCTCTGTTCAAGAGTTTCGGGCCGCTCTGGGATCAAGCGACGAAGCTCGACGGAGCAATCGATCATGCGGGTCAGGAGGCGCACGCCGCTGCCGCCCGTTCCGACGCGGCGACCAAGGCGACCGAGGCAGCGCGGACGACGCTCGCCGGGCTGGATCGCCGCTTGGCGGCCCTGGTCGAGGCAAGCGCGGCCGACGCGCGCCGGCTGGAAGCGGACGCCGCTCACGCACTCCTGGCCGAGCGCGGCGAAGACATCGCCCGGCGCATTCGCGAGCGCGGCCGGCTGCGGCGGGAGGCGCAGGCCGCCGCCGAGTCCGAAAAAAGACACCGGGCCGAGATCGCGCGCTGCGAGGCGGCCGCAGAGGCCGGCACCGGGCGGCTCGCGGAGATTCACGCCCGCCGGGCCGCGCTGGCGACGCGCCGGGCCGAGCGCGAAGCGGCGCTCGCCGCCCTCGACGAGCCGGCGGCGCTGGCACGCGCGGGCCATCTCGAAGCTCTGCTGGATGCGCTGCGCGAGGCCTACGCGCTGGCCGGTCGCCATGCCGCCGCCCTCGCCGACGCGACCGCGGCCCGGCAGGACGGCGCGGGTGCGGAGGCCGACCACGCGGCGGCGACCGCCCGCTGGGTCGCGGCGGAGGGCGGCTTGCGGGAGGCGCAAGGACGCCGCGCCGAGTTGCTGCCGCTCGCCGAACTCGCGGAAGAGAGCGTCTCGCGCGAGGCGGCGCGGCTGCGCAGCCTGCTCGTGCCGGGCGAGCCCTGCCCGGTCTGCGGCGGCGGCGAGCACCCGCACGCCCATGCCTCCAACGACGCCCTCGGCCGGCTGGCGGACGAGCTGCGCACCCGCCGCGCTGCCCTCGACACCGCCATCGCTGCCCAGAATACCGCCCGCGACCGCGCCCGCAGCGAGACCGCGGCCGCGGAGGGACGCCGCGGCGAGGCCGAGCGCCGGGCGACGGCGGCGGACGCGGCGTGCCGCGAAACCCTCGACCTCTATCGCGGCCTCCTGCCCCGACTTCTCGACGCGCTCGCCGCAGCGGGCCTCGCCGCCGCGCTGCCGCAGGAGCCGCAGGCCGAATCGCTGGCCGCCGCCGGCCTCGCGGCGCGGGCCGAGCGCGAGCGGATCGTCCAAACCCTCGACGCCGCCCGCGCCCTGCGTGGCGAGATCGACGGTCTCGTCCGCGCCCGCGACGAGGCGGAGGGTCAGGCCACCACCGAGAGCCGCGCTCACGCGCTTCTGGCGCAGCAGCGGCAGGAGGCGGCGCTCGCCGCCGGCCGCGCGGAAGCGGACGGCGCGGCGCTGAAGGAACGCATCGCCACGGTGACCGCCGATCTCGGCCCGGCGCTCAGCGCGGGCGATCTCGCGGAGGCCGATCTCGACCGCGATTCAGAGGCCGCCGCACGGCGGATCGAGGCGTTGGGCCAAGCCTATGCGGAGTTGCACGCGCGCCATGCCGCCCGCGAGGCCGAGCGCGCCGCCCTCGCCCCGGAGCGGGCGGCGGCCGTCACCGCGCTGACGGATCGGGACGAAGCCGCGCGCCTCGCCAAAGATGAGGCCGCGAGCCGTGCCGAAAGACTGGCGCAGGAGCGGGAAACCCGAAAAACCCTGCTCGGCGGCGAGGCGACCGGCCTGCACCGCACCCGCATCAACGCCGAGCGTCGCGCCGCCCACGACGCGCTGAAGCGGGTGCAGGACCGGGCGGCGGAGGCAGCCCGCGTGCTGGCGGTGCGCCTTTCCGAGGCCGCGGGCATGGCGGCAGAGCGCGAGCGGGCGCTGGCCCGGCATGCGGCGGCAGAGGCTGCGTTCGCGCAAGGATGCGGCGCGCGCGACCGCGCGGCGGTGGCCGAACTCCTCGCCGTGCCGACCCCCGAGCGGGAGGCGCTGCGCGCCACCCTCGACGGTCTCGTCCGCGAGGCGGCGGACGCCGCGACCACCCGCGCCACGCGCCGGGCCGATCTCGATGGGCTGGTCGATGCAGCCGACATCGACGTCGAAGCCGTCCAGGCGGAGGCCGCGACGCTCGCCGAAACCGAGGCGCAGGCGCAGCAGCGCCTCGGCGCCCTCGACGCCGAGTTGGCCCGCGACGACGCCGCGCGGGCACGCGCCGAGGGTCTGGAGGCGGACGTCGCGGCGGCAAAAGCCGAATTCGCGGTCTGGGCGCAGGTCGAGGAGGCGATCGGCTCGGCCGGCGGCGACCGGTTCCGGCGCTTCGCCCAGGGCATCACCCTCGATCATCTCGTCCATCTCGCCAACGAGCAACTGCGGGCTTTGAGCCCGCGCTACCGCCTCGCCCGCAGCCCGGCGGCCGATCTCGGCCTGCACGTCATCGACCGCGACATGGGCGAGGAGCGCCGCGCCACCCGCAGCCTTTCGGGCGGCGAGCGCTTCTTGGTTTCGCTGGCTCTCGCGCTGGCGCTCTCGGGCCTGGAGGGGCGGCAATCCTTCGTCGACACCCTGTTCATCGACGAGGGGTTCGGCTCGCTCGACGCCGAGACCCTCGACCTCGCCGTGGACGCCCTCGAAACCCTCCAGGGTCGTGGACGAAAGGTCGGCGTCATCACCCACGTGGCCGGGATGATGGAGCGCATCGCCGTGCAGATCCGCGTGGAGAAGCGCGGCAGCGGGCGCAGCGTCGTCCAGGTGGTGGATCGCGGCACTGCCGTGATGTGAGGCAATCGCCGCAGGTGCCCGCATCCTGGGCAGGCGGTGGCGCGCGCGGCGCCAGGGAGGGGGCTGTCGGGCTCCTGTTCGGATCACCACCGTCATTCCGGGGTGCTGACAAGCGAACCCGGACCCGGAGAGGCGCGCCGGAGGCGTGCAATCCACGACTGGCCGCGACGGTCCGACTTCGGCCGGGTATCCCGCATCACGGGTGGATTCCGGGTTCCGCTTCGCGGCCCCGGAATCACGGTGGGTGATGGTTTCGAGGTCGTTAACAACCTCCTCCACCGCTTGGCACGCCGGCTGCATAGCCTCCCCCGGCTGCCCGTGGCAGCGGCGGGGCAACGGCGCCTCGCGGTCCGGACGGCGCTGGTCCGGCAACCCTCCCCGCTTGTGCGGCCGCCACCGACCCGACGGTCCGGCGCGCCCGCCTGACATCGAGCACGCCGATGGCTTCCTTCAAGACCGTGATGAAGTCGGGCCACCCCCCGACCTTGTTCGCCGCGTTCCTCTACTTCGATTTCTGCTTCGCGATCTGGGTGCTCAACGGCGCCATGGGCCCGTTCATCACCGAGACCTACAAGCTGACGCCGGCCCAGACCGGCTTCATGATCTCGCTGCCGATCCTGGCCGGCGCGATCATGCGCTTTCCCCTCGGCGTGCTGGCCCAATACATCGGCCGCAAGAACGCGGCGCTGACCGAGATGGGCGTCATCGTGCTGGCGATGGCCTACGGGTTCTTCTTCATCTCCTCCTACAACGACGTGCTCGCCATGGGCGTGCTGCTCGGCATCGCCGGCGCCTCGTTCGGCGTGGCGCTGTCGCTCGGCTCGGGCTGGTTCCCGCCGGAGCACAAGGGGCTTGCCATGGGCATCGCGGGCGCCGGCAACTCGGGCACCGTGCTCGCCGTGCTGTTCGCCCCGCCGCTGGCCCAGGCCTATGGCTGGCAGGCGGTCTACGGCTTCGCCGGCCTCGTCATGATCGTGCCGATCGTCGTGATGATTCTCCTCGCCAAGGAGCCGCCGGATCTCCACGGCCAGAGCTTCAAGGAGCACGTCTCCTGCCTGTTCACTAAGGACGGCTGGGCGTTCTCGCTGATCTACGTCATCACCTTCGGCGGCTTCATCGGCCTGTCGAACTTCCTGCCGACCTTCTTCTACGAGCAGTTCGCCGTCACCAAGGTCGAGGCCGGGCGCCTCACCATGCTGGCCGCGCTGATGGGCTCGGCGATCCGCATCCTCGGCGGCTACTTCGCCGACCGCATAGGCGGCATCATGGTGCTGTCGATCGTGCTGCTCGCCGCCATCGGCTCGTTCCTGGCGCTCACCGCGACGCCGTCGCTCGTCGCCACCACCATCCTGTTCATGCTCTGCTTCGCCGCGCTCGGCGCCGGCAACGGCGCGCTGTTCCAGCTCGTCCCCTTGCGCTGGCCGACCAACACGGCGGTCGCCGGCTCGATGATCGGCGAGGTCGGGGCGCTCGGCGGCGCGATCCTGCCGAACGTCATGGGCCTGTCGAAGCAGTACACCGGCGGCTTCGCCCCCGGCTTCGTCGCCTACGCGGTGTTCGCGGCCGTCGTGCTGGGCTGCCTGTTCCTGTGGCAGCGCAAATGGGTCGGCACCTGGGTCGGCCCGCGGGGCAAGGTGCTCGACAAGTCGAGCGAGGCGCAAGGTGCCGGCGGGCGGATGGAGCCGGCGGCGGTTTGAGCGCGATACTGCAGGAAGAGCTACGTCAACGCGCATCCCCTCTCCCCGCACGCGGGGAGAGGGCTTCGGCGACCCTGTCGTCGCCGAAGCGAGGCGGCAGCCGAGGCGTGAGGGGGCTTCTACGGAGGCGACTCACCGTGAATCGCCCCCTCACCGCCGCTTCGGCTTCGCCTGCGCTTCCTGCATGGACGACAAGGTCCATGCAGGCCTCTCCCCGCGTGCGGGGAGAGGGGGAATGCGGCTGAAGCCGAGCGGATAATCGGCAAGCACGCTCACAGCGGCTCGCCGGTCACCGTCGCGAAGGTCAGCAGATCGACGCTGGTCGCCCCGCCCCGCAGCAGCGCCCGCGCGGCGGCGTTGCCGGTGGCGCCGGTGGTGGCGACGTCGTCGATCAGCAAAATACGCCGACCGGCGATGCGCGAGCGTGCCGCGTCCGGCACCCGGAAGGCGCCCTGCAGGTTCAGCGCACGCTGATTGCGCGTGAGCCCGACCTGAGGCCGCGTCGCTCGCACGCGGGCGAGCGCCCGGACATCGCAGGGTGTTTCAGAGAGGCGCCCGATGGTGCGGGCGAGCAAGGCCGCCTGATTGAAGCGGCGGCGCCACAGGCGGAACAGGTGCAGCGGCACCGGCACGATCAGATCGGTCTCGTCCAGCAATTCGCGGCCGGATGCGGCCATCATCCGCGCCATGGTGCGCGCGAGTTCGAGGCGGTCGTCGTATTTGAGCCGGTGGACGAGGTCGCGGGCAGTGCCGTCGTAGAGCGCGACGGCGCGGGCGCGGTCGTAGACCGGCGGATCGGCGATGGCGCGCGGCGACAGCAGCGGCCCGGTGCCGAGATCGAGGGCGAAGGGCGTGCCGAGCCGCTCGCAGTACGGCCGCTCGATCAGGCGCAAGCCGCTCCAGCAGGCGGCGCAGAGCGCGTGCGGCTCGGCGGTGGCGGCGGCACAGCCGGGGCAGGTCGGCGGGTAGACGAAGCCGAGCCCCGCCGCCGCGGCGCGGCGCAGCGCCTGCCGCAGGGCGGGGAGCGGCGCGACGTGGGTCAGCGAGCGGCCGGCTGGGCGGCGTCGTTCTGCGACTTCGCCTTGTCCGCCTTGTTGGCCTCGTGACGGCCGATGGCGCAGCCCGCCGCCGCACCGGCGATGCCGTGGCCGACCGCGTGGCCCGCGATCCCGCCGACGACGGCACCCTTGATGCAGCCCTTCGCCTCGGCGGCGCCGGCCATGGCGACCGCAGCCAGGATCAGCGTTGCGCGGAGAATGATCCGAGTCATGTGAACCTCCTTGATCGACGGCGCAAAAACGATTGCGCGCCATCGAGGTTCCGACACGTTTTGCCGCATCCGCATATTCCGTTTTCATCCATTCTTCGGCCTCGTCTGGCCGCCGCTGACCCCGAGTCCCATCTGCCTTCCCGATGAGCGATCCGACGCCCCTGTTCGACACCGCCCTGATCCGCCGCCGCCTCGCCCGCGCGCGGGCCGGGGGCTATGCCAGTTTCCTGATGGAGCGCGTCCTCGACGATTTCGAGGACCGGCTCGCGGCGGTGACTCGGCCGTTTCCCCTCGCGCTCGATCTCGTCAGCCCGGTGCCGGCTTTGGCCGAGCGCCTGCGCGCGGGGGGCCGCGTGGAGAGGCTGGTGCGGCTGAGCCCCCTCCCCGAGGCGGAGGCCGACTGCGTGGGCGATGCCGAGGCCCTGCCCTTCGCGGCGAGTGCCGGCTTCGATCTGGCGGTGTCGGCGCTGGCGCTTCAACACGTCAACGATCTGCCGGGCGTGCTGGTGCAGTTGCGCCGGGCGCTCAAGCCCGACGGCCTGTTTCTCGGCTGCCTCCTCGGCGGCGCGACGCTGACCGAACTGCGCCAAGCCTTCCTGCAAGCCGAGAGCGAGACCGAGGGCGGGGTGAGCCCGCGGGTGGCGCCGTTCGCGGAGCTGCGCGACCTCGGCGGCCTGTTGCAGCGGGCGGGCTTCGCGCTGCCGGTGGTCGATGCCGACACGATCCGCGTGCGCTACGGCGATCCGTTCGCGCTGATGCGAGACCTGCGCGCCATGGGGCTGACCAACGCGCTGACCGACCGCCGCCGCACGCCGCTGCGCCGCGCCACGCTGATGCGCGCTGCCGCGATCTACGCCGAGCGTTTCTCCGATGCCGACGGGCGGTTGCGGGCGACCTTCGAGGTGCTGTGGGTCTCCGGCTGGGTGCCGCACGAGAGCCAGCAGAAGCCGCTGCGCCCCGGCACCGCAAAGACCCGCCTCGCCGAAGCGCTCGGCACCGCCGAGCACCGGATCATACCCGACACCGGAGAGACGCGATGAAGGAACCCGGCCCCGCCCATCCGATCACGATCACGCCGCATGTCGGCACGGTGCGGGTGCGGGCGAACGGCCGCGTCGTGGCCGAGAGCGCGCGGGCGCTGGAACTGCGCGAGGCGAACTATCCGCCGGTCCTCTACATCCCCCGTGAGGACGTGGCGGCGGATGCTCTGGCCGCGAACCCGCGGCGCACCCACTGTCCGTACAAGGGCGAGGCGAGCTACTTCGACGTGGCGGGCGGAACGGCGGCGGCGTGGTCCTACGAGAACCCGTTCCCGGCAGTGGCCCGCATCCGGCGGCATCTGGCGTTCTATCCGGATCGGGTGGAGGGTATCGAGACTTAGGGGATCGAGGCGTAGGGCGGCGCGACGCGGCCGTGCCGGGCACACCCACCGCCGTCATTCCGGGGCTCCGAAGGCGAACCCGGAATCCACGACTGGGCACGACAGTTCAGCTTCAGTCGGGCCTCCCGCATCACGGGTGGATTCCGGGTTCCGCTACGCGGCTCCGGAATGACGGCGGAGTGTGAGGCCGCGTGGCGTGAGGCGGCAAGCGGCGCCTACCTCTCCACCAACTGCCAGAACCCATACTTCCGCCCGTGCGTCTTGCGTAACGCGGCGACATACGCGTCGTGGTCCGGCTCAAGATCCCCCGGCTCCACCTCCTCCGCCAGCATGCCGAGCTTGGCGAGGTCGCGCGCGGCGTGGCCGTAGGCGTTGGAGCGGGCGCGCTCCAGGATGTCGTCGATCAGCGCGCGGTAGAGCAGGCTGGCGGCCAGCGGATGGTCCGGTGCCAGCGCGTCGGCGGCAGGCGCCAGCACCTCCCAGTTGCGGCCCGACCATTCGCTGCGCCGGGCCAGCACGAGCCGGGCGGCGCGGTCGAGGTTGGGCCAGCCGATCAGGAAGTAGAGCCCGAAATGCGCGTCCTTGCGCGTCTCGGCGAGAGCGAAGGCCCGCTCCAGTGCCTCCTCGTCCTCGAAGTCCGGCAGCTTGACGAGGTGGTCGCGCAGGGTCTGCGGATCGAGGGTGCGCTCGAACCGGTCCCAGCGGAGCGCCTGCGCCTCTTCCTTGCGCCCGAGCGCGTCGAGGATGCGGGCCTCGAGCGCCGTATGGTCCAGCGCTGAAGGTTCGTAGCCGGCGGCTTCTTCGATCAGGTCGTAGGCGTCCATCGCGGCGATGCCGGGCTTCGACTTGCGGCGAATCCAGTCCAATGCCTCCGCGGGGCGACCGGCGTCCAGCAGCCGCGCGGCGATGGCCACGACGTTGGGGCGGTCCGGCGAGATATCTTTCTCCAGCGCGATGTAGGCATCGACATCGCCGCTTGCCTCGGCCACGACCTGGCGCAGCCTGCCGAGCCGCAGGCGCTGGTAGCGATGCTCCCACACGCCCTGCGCGGCGGCGAAGGCCTCGCGCCCGCTCTTCCGGGTCGGCTTCGGCACGGCGGCGAGCGCCTCGGCCAGCGTCGCGTCGAGGCGCGGCAGCACCGCCTTCGGCAGCTTCGGCACGAGTTCGCCGAGCAGGTTGCCGATCAGGCCATAGCCGTCCCCCGCGAGATGGCCGATGGCGCGGACGACGAACGCCTCCGCCGTCTCGGGCGGCTGATCGGCGGCGATGCCCACGGCAGCCTCGGCGGCGGTCTCGTAGACGGCGTGGATCTGCCCGTTCGAATCGTCCACGCGGTCCTGCGTGGCGTCGGCGGTAGTGAGGAAGCGGAGCAGCCGGTCGAGGGCCATGTCGGCATCGAGCGGCTTCAGGTCGGTGAGCACCGACGCCACCGTGGCGCCGAGGTCGGCCGCAAACGCCTTGCGCTTCGGCCAGTCGATGAAGCCGCTCGCCTTCTCCAGGGCGGCAAGGCGCCGGTCGATCACCGCGGCCACCGTATCGGGCCCCTGCAGGGCGGCCAGCGCCGCCTTCACCCGCTTCTTGAAAGCGGGGCTCTGGCCGACCTCTTCGAGGATCAGGGCGATCAGCCGCTCCTGACTCAGCCCCGACAGGGTCTCGGGTGACGGGACGGTGCTGCGCGACTTGCGCGGCTTCGCGGCGGGTTTTGGGGCAGTCGGCTTTTGGGGAGTTTCGACCGCCTTCGCCCGTCTCGCCATCGTCCCGTTCCCTATCGGCCGGTCAGGGGCCGAGCAGATCGATCAGGAAGGGGATCAGCGGCAGGTCGGCCGGCGGCATCGGCAGGTCGCGCAAAGCCCCCGGACGCTGCCAGCGCAGGGCCTGCCCCTCGCGCGACTGCGGAATCCCTTCCCAGCGCCGACAGATGTAGAGCGGCATCAGGAGGTGGAAATCCGGGTAGGCGTGGCTGGCGAAGGTGAGCGGCGCGAGGCAGGGCTCGCGCACGTCGATGCCGAGTTCTTCCGCCAACTCGCGGATCAGCGTCTCCTCCGGGCGCTCGCCCGGCTCGACCTTGCCGCCGGGGAACTCCCACAGGCCGGCGAGCGCCTTGCCCTCCGGCCGCTGGGCCATCAGCACGCGCCCGTCGGCATCGACGAGGGCGGCGGCGACCACGAGGACGAGGCGGATCGGGGCGGCGCTCATCGGGCGATCGAGAAGACGGCTTCGACTTCTGCGGCCGTCTCGATGCTGCCGGCCTCGATCGGCACGGCGGTCCGCCCCCGCGGCGCGGCGGCCTTGGCCGCCATGGCATAGGGCATCGGCCGGGCGCCCTCGCCCCGCGGGGGCGACGTGATGGCGATGGCCTGCCCCAACCGCACGCCCGCAGCCTCCGCGAGGCGCTCGGCCTGGGCGCGGGCGTCCTTCATGGCCGCGGACTGTACGTCGGCCTCGGCGGCGGCCGGGTCGCGCAGGCCGAAGGCGATGCCGTCGATCCGGTTGGCGCCGGAATCGAGCGCCCGGCGCAGCAACTCGCCGAGCTTGCCCATCTCGGCCAGCCGCACCCGCACGAGGTTGCCCGCAGTGTAGCCGTCGGCCACTTCGCGCACGGTGCCGTCGGGCTGGTTGACCGCTTTGGTCCGGGCCTGGAGCGTGAGTGAGGTGGTGCCGATGTCGGCCTCCGGCACGCCCATTTCCTTGGCCGTCGCCATCACGCCCTTGGCGGCGCGGCTCGCGGCATCGAGCGCGGCGGCCGGGGTCGCGCCCCGGCTCTCCACCCCGACCTCGACCGAGGCGAAGTCCGGCGCGCGCTCGGACGAGGCCCGGCCGATCACGCGGATGCGGCCCTCGTCGTCGGCCTGGGCCGGGACGGCGAGGACGAGCAGCAGCGCGGCGGCGAGGGCATGCTTCACGAGCGGTAATCTCCGTTGATCTCGACGTAGGCCTTAGTGAGGTCGCAGGTCCAGACCCGGGCCGTGCCCTGCCCAAGGCCGAGATCGACCCGCACGGTGATCTCGGGCTCGCGCATCACCGCGCTCGCGGCGTCCTCGCTGTAGTCCGGGTCGCGCGCGCCCTGCACGGCCACGCGCACGTCGCCGAACCAGATCGCGAGGCGGTCGCGGTCGGCGGGTTCGCCGGCCTTGCCCACCGCCATGACGACGCGGCCCCAATTGGCGTCCTCGCCGGCCACCGCGGTCTTCACCAGCGGCGAGTTGGCGATCGACATCGCGATGCGGTGGGCCGACGCGTCGCTCTCGGCACCCTCGACCCGCACGGTGACGAGCTTGCGCGCGCCCTCGCCGTCGCGGGCGACGAGTTGGGCGAGTTCGATCAGCAGATCGTCGAGCGCCGCCCGGAAGCTTTCCAGGCGCGGATCGTCGGCGCGCTCGACCGCCTCGGTCCCGGCGGCGCCGGTGGCGAACAGCAGCAGCGTGTCGGAGGTCGAGGTGTCGCCATCGACCGTCACGCAATTGAACGACTTCTTCGTCCCCTCGGAGAGGAGTTCCTGCAGCACCGCCTGCGGCAGCACCGCGTCGGTGAAGACGAAGGACAGCATCGTCGCCATGTCGGGGGCGATCATGCCCGCGCCCTTGGCGATGCCGTTGAGCGTCACCGTCTTGCCCGCGATCTCCGCCGTGCGGCTCGCGAGCTTCGGAAAGGTGTCGGTCGTCATGATGGCCTTGGCGGCCTCGTCCCAGGCCGCGGCGCCGGGCTCCGCGCGGGCGGCGCAATCGGCCAGCACGCCCTCGAACTTGGTGGCGTCCAGCGGCTCACCGATGACGCCGGTCGAGGCGATCATCACCGCCTCCGGCGCGCAATCGGCGGCGCGGCCGGCGATCTCGGCCGTCAGCGTCACGGCATCGCGGCCCTTCAACCCGGTGAAGGCGTTGGCGTTGCCCGAGTTCACCACCAGCGCGCGGGCGCCGGCCTTGGCTTCAAGAGCGGCGCGGCACCAATCGACCGGCGCGGAGGGGCAGCGCGAGCGGGTGAACACGCCGGCGACCTGCGTGCCCGCATCGAGCGCGACATAGAGCACGTCGGTGCGGCCCTTGTAGCGGATGCCGGCCTGCGCGGTGGCGAGGCGTACGCCCGCGATCTCCGGCAGCGACGGCTGGATCGCGGGCGCCAGCGGCGAGATTTGCGTGGAGGACATCGTTCTGGCGGCTCCGGTCTGGCCCCGGCGGGGACACGAAGGGCGGCGCCTCGCATGCGGACGCGACACTCCCATGAACCCCGAAGGACGGTTTCGAGGCGCCGCGTTCTGTTGCGCCGCCGGAGCCTCTCGTCAACACGGCGCCGCGCTCGCTTGCAGCCGGAAAACGGGAACCGAAATCGCCCCTCGACGGATTTTTGCAACGCACCCTGGAATCGCTTGAACCGCGACCATCATCTGTTAGTCTCGACCGATGCGAAGCAATCAGGACATTGCTGCAAAAGGAAATTTCGAGGCTGCGGCCCGCGCCGCCCGCCCGCTCGACACTTCGGCCGCGCAGCGAAGCTGCTACGGCATCCAGGTTCTCGTCGCCGGTCGGCGCAAGCAGTGGCGGGACGAGATCGGCGCGCAGGTCCGCCGCGCCGGCTTCAACGCCACCACGGTCGATTCGGCGGTCGATGCCCTCACCGTCCTCGTGCTCGGCATCCCGGTCGATGTGCTGGTGACCGATGCGGACTTACGCGGCAGCCTGTGCTGCTCGCGGCTCGCCGCCGAGGCGCGGGCGCTGCGGCCCAATCTCGGCATCGTCTTCGCGGGCGATTCGGCGGCCCTCGGCCGCTCCGAGCTGATCCCGCCGGACGCGTTCGCCCTGCCGGCCCCGGTGGATGAGACCGCGCTCGCCCGCACCGTGCGCGAGGTCCTGGCGGCCCGCAACGCCTGACGCCCCGCGACGATCCGAACCGTAGGGCCGTCGCCCCGAATTGTGGCAGCCTCCGGGCACATCCCGTTTCGGAGGCCCCCATGCTGATTCGTCGCCGCGACTGTCTCGCGATGCTGGCCGTCACCGCTCTCGGCAGCACCGCCCGCGCCGCGGAGGTGAAGGCCGAGACCTTCTCCTTCGACAAGCCCGGCGGCGGCACGCTGCCGCTCGCCGACTACGCCGGCAAGCCGATCCTCGTGGTCAACACCGCCACCGCCTGCGGCTACGCCCCGCAATTCTCCGGGCTGGAGGGCCTGTGGACCCGCTTCGGCGGGCGCGGGCTCGCGGTGATCGCGGTGCCCTCGCCGGATTTCGGCAATCAGGAGCCGCTCGACGGGCTCGCCATCGCCGAGGCGGCCAAGAAGAACCACGGCGTCACCTTCCCGGTGGTGGACAAGACCCACGTGCGCGGCCCCGCGGCCCATCCGTTCTACCGCTGGGCGGCGGAGCGGAAGCCGGGGCAGAGCCCGCAATGGAACTTCCACAAGTACCTGATCGGCCGCGACGGCGATGTGCGCGCCGCCTTCGCCACGCAGGTCGATCCGAGCGACCCGCGCATCGTCAGCGCCATCGTGGCCGAACTCGGCTCGGCGTAATCACCGATTCGGAATGTGCCCCGGTGGGACCAGACCCCGCTCTCCGTGCCGCGGCGCGCGGGGCCGTGCCTGCCGCGCGCGGGCGCGCTCCGCCTGCTCCAGGGTCGGCGGCGCCGACGGATAGTTCGAGGCGAAGGGGTTGGGCGGCACGCCCTGGCCGAGGCAGGGTGAGGCGGACAGGCCGGCGCTCAGTGCGAGGAGAAGAACGATCGGGCGCATGGAATTCCGCATTTCTTGATGGCCAAGCTCTCGCATCGGGATAGGGCGGCTCCCTACATGCCGGAAGCCGGCGCCTTCCGCCCGGCGTGAAGGCGCGACGCATGGACCCGCACAGCTTCGAGCACGACGGCATCCTCTACGAGGTCCGCTTCGAGCGCACCCCCGAGGGCTGGCTCGCCCGCATCCGCCCGGAAGGCGCGGCGGAGGCGCATCTCCTGGCCTTTCCCGAAGGCCCCGGCTTCGACCCGCAGGACGTGCGCGGCTCACTCATCGCCGGCTGCCGCGCCGCGGTGGAGCGCCTGCCCCACCACCCGCCGACCCGACACTGAGCGTTCACCATCCGGGCGCCTGCGCGCGCGACGGCGGAACCACCGGCACGGCCATCGGTTCGCGATCGAACACTTTTGGCGGATCGAGCGAGTTTTTTTCCGATGACCGAGGTCACCTACCACATCGTCGAGCACGACGGCGGCTTCGCCTACAAGGTCGGCGACGTCTTCTCCGAGACCTTCCCGAGCCGCCAGGAGGCGCTGGAAGCCGCCCAGGCCGCTGCCGCCGAGCAACAGGTGCCGGGCTCGACCGAGGGCATCCGCTATCAGGACGGAAGCGGCCAATGGCACGACGAAACCGCCGACGGCAGCGACCGCCCGGTCGCGAAGGTGGTGGAGGACTGACGACGGCGTCCTCCCACCCACCCCCCTCATCCTGAGGTGCGTAGCCGAAGGCGAAGCCTCGAAGGAGGGCGTCCCAAGGATCGCGCGATACGCTGGAGCCCTCCTTCGGGGCCGCTTACGCGGCGCCTCAGGATTAGGGCGATGGACGGGAACCGAGCATCTACCCCTCCAGCGTGATCAACCCGACGCTCCCGCCCGCCGCCGCATTGTTGACCGTCAGCGTCCGCTCGGTGGCGAAGCGGGGGAGGTAGTGCGGCCCGCCGGCCTTCGGGCCGGTGCCCGAGAGGCCGGTGCCGCCGAAGGGCTGGCTGCCGACCACGGCGCCGATTATGTTGCGGTTCACGTAGACGTTGCCGTGCGGAAGCGCCGCCGCGATGCGGGTCCACGTGCGCTCGATCCGCGAGTGGATGCCGAGCGTCAGCCCGTAGCCGCCCGCGCGAATCTCTTCGAGGACACGGTCCAGCCCGTCCGCGGAGTAGCGGACGACGTGGAGGATCGGCCCGAACACCTCCTCCCGCAGGTCGGTGA
Source organism: Methylorubrum subtropicum (assembly GCF_038442325.1). NCBI lineage: Bacteria > Pseudomonadati > Pseudomonadota > Alphaproteobacteria > Hyphomicrobiales > Methylobacteriaceae > Methylorubrum > Methylorubrum subtropicum. Next base: position 112,294 of record NZ_JBBXMW010000013.1, read on the forward strand.
CGCGTTCGAGTTCGAAGACGTGCGGCGCCACGAAGAGGCCGGGCGGGGCCGACCCGGCGAGATGGGTGCGGGCCTGGCGGCTCATCCGCGCGATGTGCGCGTCGAGCCGGCCCTTGGCCCCGGCGTCGATCACCGGACCGAGATCGGTGGACAGCGCCCGCGGGTCGCCGACGCGCAGTTCGCGGGCGGCGCCGACGAGGGTGGCGATCATGGCGTCGGCCACGTCCTCCTGCACGAGGAGCAGGCGCAGGGCCGAGCAGCGCTGGCCGGCGGAGCGGAAGGCGGAGGCGACCACGTCGTCGGCGACCTGCTGGGGGAGCGCCGTGGCATCGACGATCATCGCGTTGAGGCCGCCGGTCTCGGCGATCAGCGGCAGGATCGCGCCCTCGCGGGCCGCGAGTGCCCGATTGATCGCCCGCGCCGTGGCGGTCGAGCCGGTGAAGACCACGCCGGCCAGCGCCGGATGCCCGATCAGCGCCGCCCCGGCCTCGGGCCCGCCGGGCACGCAGTGCAGGGCGCCCGCCGGGATGCCGGCCCCGTGCAGCAGGCGCACGGCGCGATCCGCGATGAGTGGCGTCTGCGGCGCCGGCTTGGCCACTACCGCGTTGCCGGCCATCAGGGCGGCGGCGACTTGGCCCGAGAAGATGGCGAGCGGGAAATTCCACGGCGAGATCGCCGCGAACACGCCGCGTCCGTGGAGCGCCAGCGTGTTCGCCTCGCCCGCCGGCCCCGGCAGGGCGAGCGGCCCCGCGAACAGCTTTCGGCCTTCCGCCGCGTAGTAGCGCAGGAAGTCGATCGCCTCGCGCCACTCGGCGATAGCGTCGTCCAGCGTCTTGCCGGCCTCGGCCTGGAGCAGATGCAGGAGCGTGTCGCGGTTCGCCTCGAACGCGTCCGCCGCGCGCTCAAGGGAAGCGGCGCGAGTCTCGGCGGGCGTGGCGGCCCAGGCCGGAAAACCGCGGGCGGCGTCCATCGCACGCGCCACCGCCGCCGCATCGGCTTCCGTCACGGTGCCGAGGCTCGTGCCGTCGATGGGGCTCGCCACGGTCCGTATCCGACCCTCCGCCTCCCGCCCGTTGATGATCGGCGCCGCGGTGAACGGCCCGGTGACGCGACCGATACCGTCGCACAGCGCCTCGGCGGCGGCCCGGTCGCCGAAGGCGAGGCCTTCGCTGTTGCGCCGCTCCGGCCCGAACAGGTCGCGCGGCTGCGCGATCTTCGGGTGCCGCGCGAGGGCCGGCGTTTCGATCAGCGCCTGCGGGCGGGTGAGCAAGCGCGCGACCGGCACCGCCGCATCGGCCGCGCGGGCGACGAAGGAGGCGTTGGCACCGTTCTCCAAGAGTCGGCGCACCAGATAGGCCAGCAATTCGCGATGCCCGCCGACCGGCGCGTAGACGCGGCAGCCGAGGCCGGGCCTCAGCTCGGCGAGCCGCGCGTACAGCGCCTCGCCCATGCCGTGCAGACGCTGGAACTCGAACCCCGCCTCGTCGCCCGCGAGCGCCAGCACGTTCGCGACCGTCAGCGCGTTGTGGGTGGCGAATTGCGGGAAGAGGCGCGGCCGATGCGCGAGCAACCGCCGGGCGGCGGCGCAAAAGCTTAGATCCGTCATCGCCTTGCGGGTGAAGACCGGGAAATCGGGCAGTCCCTGGACTTGCGCCGCCTTCACCTCGCCGTCCCAATAGGCGCCCTTGACGAGGCGCACCATCAGCCGCCGGTCGTGATGTTGGGCCAGCGCCGCGGCATGATCGATCACGGGCAGGCAGCGCTTGGAATAGGCCTGCACCGCCAGCCCGAACCCGTCCCAGCCGGCGAACGACGCGTCGGCCAGCACGGCGGCGAACACGTCGAGCGAGAGTTCGAGGCGCTCGGCCTCCTCGGCATCGACCGTGAAGTTGAGGTCGTGCGCGCGCGCCGCGCGGGCCAGGTCCCGCACCACCGGCACCAGTTCGGTCATCACCCGCGCGCTCTGCGTCGGCGCATAGCGCGGATGGAGTGCCGAGAGCTTGACGGAGATGCCCGGTCGCGCCGGCAACGCGGCGTCGCCCGCCGCGCGGCCGATCCGCTCGATCGCCCGCGCGTAGGACAGGCGGTAGGCCTCGGCGTCGTCCGCCGTGCGAGCCCCCTCCCCCAGCATGTCGTAGGAGTAGCGCAAGCCCGCGGGCCCGGCCTTGGCCCGGCGGAGCGCCGCGCCGATGTCCTCGGCCAGCACGAACTGGCCGCCCATGATCCGCATGGCGCGGTGCGCCGCCGCCCGCACCGCCGGGCGCCCGAGCCGCCCGACCAGTCCGGACAGCGTCGCCTCCGGCGTGTCGCCCGCGGAGACGAGGCGGGCGCCGAGCCCCAGCGCCCAGGCGGCGGCATGGGCGAGCCCGGCCTCGGAGCGGACCTCATGGTGGGCGAAATCGCCCTCGCGCAGCTTGTCGGCGATGAGCCGGTCGGCGGTGCCCGCATCGGGCACCCGCAGCAGCGCCTCGGCGAGGCTCATCAGCGCCAGCCCCTCGCGGGTGGTCAGCGCGTATTCCTGCAACAGCGTCTCGACCGCGCCGTGCCCGGCCTCGCTGCGGATCGCGGCGATGAGGTCGGAGGCCAGCGCATCGACGCCCGGCTCGGCCTCCGGCGGCAGCACAGCCTCGCGCAGCAGCCCTTGCGCGAGCGCGGCGTCGTCCGGGGCGTAGGGAGCCTGGAAGCGCGGACCGGGCGCGGAATCCATGGGCGGAGCCTTTTCGCGGATGGGCGGGGGAGCCTACCGCAACTTCACCGCACAGGCAGGAGACGCGCCGCCGCGTACTCTCCTCCCCCTTGCGGGGAGGAGTTGGAGGTGGGGGTGGTTCAGGATGGAGCGTCGCGGTGCCTCCTGCGCGACCCCCACCCCTAACCCCTCCCCGCAAGGGGGAGGGGAACGTCAGGCCGGGGCGCCGTAGATCGTGCGCGCCCGGCTCTCGAACGCATCCGTGAACTTGCGGAAGGCGCGGTCGAACATCGAGCCCATCAGCAGGCCAAGCGTGCGGCTCTTGAACTCGTAGTTGATGAAGAAGTCGACGTCGCAGCCGCCCCGACCGTCGTCGCGAAAGTTCCAGCGGTTCTCGAGGTGGCGGAACGGGCCGTCGATGTACTCGGCGGTAATCTTCCGGTTCTGCGGGTCGAGGGTGACGCGGGTGGTGAAGCGCTCGCGGATCGCCTTGTAGCCGACCCCCATCTCGGACACCCGCACCATCGTGCCGTTCGGCCCCTCCGCATCGCGCAAGACCCGCAGCGATTCGCACAGCGGCAGGAACTCGGGGTAGCGCTCGATATCGGCCACGAGGTCGTACATCTGCGTCGCCGTGTGGCGCACGTTCCTCGTGATGCGGAAGGAGGGCATGATGGCTCAGGCGGTGGCGGTGTGCGGGACCGGCCCGAGCTTGGCGAGGCGGGCTGCCTTCAACCGGGCGAAGTCCTCGCCCGCATGGTGGGAGGAGCGCGTCAGCGGGGTCGCCGAGACGAGCAGGAAACCCTTGGCGTAGGCCGTGGTTTCATAGGCCTTGAACTCGTCCGGCGGCACGAAGCGCACGACTTCGTGATGCTTGCGCGTCGGCTGCAGGTACTGGCCGATGGTGAGGAAATCGACGTCCGCCGAGCGCAGGTCGTCCATCAGCTGCACGACCTCGTTCCGCTCCTCGCCCAGGCCCACCATGATGCCGGACTTGGTGAAGATGGTCGGGTCGAGTTCCTTCACCCGCTGCAGCAGGCGCACGGAATGGAAGTAGCGGGCGCCGGGGCGGACGGTGACGTACTTGCCTGGCACGGTCTCCATGTTGTGGTTGAACACGTCGGGCCGGGCCGCGACGACGACTTCGAGCGCGCCGGGCTTGCGCAGGAAGTCGGGCGTCAGGATCTCGATGGTGGTGCCGGGGCTCGCCTGCCGGATCGCCGCGATGGTCTGGGCGAAGTGCTCGGCGCCGCCGTCCTTCAGGTCGTCGCGATCGACCGAGGTGACGACGACGTGGTGCAGGCCGAGCTTGGCCACCGCATCCGCGACCTTCTGCGGCTCGGCCGCATCGAGCCCCTCCGGCAGACCCGTGCGGACGTTGCAGAACGAACACGCGCGGGTGCAGGTGTCGCCCATGATCATGAAGGTGGCGTGGCGCTTCTCCCAGCACTCGCCGATGTTGGGGCAGCCCGCCTCCTCGCAGACGGTGACGAGGCCGTTGGCGCGGACGATGTCCTTGGTCTCGGCCCAGAGCTTCGAGCCCGGTGCCTTCACCCGAATCCAGTCGGGCTTGCGCTGGATCGCCGTGTCGGGCCGGTGCGCCTTCTCGGGATGGCGCGGACGCACGTCCTGCTTGGGGCGCGTGTCGTTGGTGAGGAGATCGAGGACGACGGCCATGATGGGGGGCGAGCGCTCGTGATCCCGGCGGACGGCCCGGGCGCCACCGCGATCTAAGCCCTCGGGGGGCCGCCCGCCAAGGGGCGGGGCGACAACCCGCCGCGAGCGTAACTCCGGCTCGCGTCAGCCTCGGACGGTGGCGCAGCCGCCGTCTGCCCGCGCGGCGGCGGCCGTCCGCCGGGCGCATCGAACCCGATCGCAGGTCGGGGGCGATGCACAAAAGATCAGTTTCGGCCGGGGACGGACGCGTAACGGGCCGGGCCGGCGAGGCGGAGATCCGGCACGGTGTAGTCGGCGGTCAGCGTCGGCTGGACGCGGCCGGTGAGCGGCAGGCCGATCATGCCGGACTGCGCGGCGGCCACCTGCAGCGGCATCACCCGGCCGGAGGCCACCTGCACCACGGCGCGGGGGCGCAGCGCCGGCAGATACCCCTCGCGGTCGCTCTTCTCGTAGAACACGTTGCCGCCCGCGGCGACGACGTAGTGCATGTTGTTGTAGGGGAAGCTGTAGCCGGCGGTGTGGAAGTGCAGCGCCTGGCCGACGCCGTCGTGGCGCTTGCCCGAGAGCAGCAGGTCGGCGACCTTTTCGAGCCGCGGCCGGTCCTGATCGCGCACGGGCTTCGTCAGCACGCCGTTGGCGAATTGCCGCTTCTGGCCGACCACCTCGCAGATGCGGCCCGGATAGGCCGGCGCGTCGAGGCGGTTCATCACCACCGTGCCCACCGCCAGCAGGCCGTCCTCGTCGGAGCGGTTCGATTCGAAGTACATCGCGCGGGCGAGGCACTCCTTGTCGGCGGCGGTCGGGGTCTGGACGACCTTGGCGTTCGCCGCGATCGAGCCGGTGGTCAGCTCCTGCTGCGGCCGGAACAACCCGCACCCTCCGAGGCTCGAACCGGCGACCGCGAGGGCGGCGAGGCAGGCAAGGCGAAGGTGACGGTCGTTGCGCATTCAGGCTCCCCGGCTTTGGGCAGAAGGCATGGAAGGACGGCTCGTACGCTCAAGCTGAACCCATTGCCCACCGGGTGCAAAGGTATGGTTAAGCCTCAGACCCGAATCCGGGGCGGTGTGTCTTTTCGCACACGGGTCCGACGGCCGCGGGACATTGAACGCTTCGCCAGCTTGGGCGTTGAACGAGTTCGCGCTTCGCACGGCGAGAGGACCAGCCATGGATACGGCCACTCCGAACACGGCCTCTCCCCCGCCCGAGGCGTTCGACGAGCGCCTGCGCGAGGAAGCCGCCAGCGCCGGCCGCGCCGCGCTCGACACCGCGCTCCAGCGCTTCACCGCCGAGCAGCGCGACGCCTTCTGGAACGCGATCGGCCTGTACTATTCCACCCGCCGCCATCCCGGCGCGAACGACGCCGCCGCCGCGCCCGCGCTCTGAGGCCCCAGACAATGCGTACAGCCGCCAAGGTCGGCCTCGCCGCCCTCGTCCTCGCGCTGGCGGGCGGGGCCGCGTTCACGCGCTTCATGATGTACCCGGAGAGCGCGACGCTCGATTTCGCGGCCGGCACCGGCCCGAACCCGACGCTGCCGTCGCCCAACCCGACGCTGATGCCGACCGTCAACATCGCCCGCATCGCCCCCTGGGCGGAGGGCGCGACGCCGAAGGCGGCGCAGGGGCTCACGATTGCGGCCTTCGCCACCGGCCTCAACCATCCGCGCTGGCCCTACCTCCTGCCGAACGGCGACGTGCTTCTGGCCGAGAGCAACGCCCCGAAAACCGGCGACAAGAGCACGAGCGTCACCGATTGGGTCGCCGACAAGGTGAAGAGTCTGGCCGGCGCCGGCGTCGACAGCCCCAACCGCATCGTGCTGCTGCGGGACAAGGACGGCGACGGGGTGGCGGAGGAGCGCCACGTCTTCCTCAAAGGGCTGACCTCGCCCTTCGGCATGGCGCTGGTCGGCGCCGACCTCTACGTCGCCAACGCCGACGCACTGGTGCGGGTGCCCTATACGGAAGGGCAGACCGAGATCACGGCGAGCCCGGAAAAGGTCGCCGACCTGCCGTCCGGCATCAACCACCACTGGACCAAGAACGTCATCGCCAGCCCCGACGGGCAAAAGCTGTTCGTCACGGTCGGCTCGAACAGCAATGTCGGCGAGAACGGCCTCGACATCGAGAAGGGCCGTGCGGCGATCTGGGAATACACGATCGCGACCAAGGCGATGCGCGAATACGCCACGGGCTTACGCAACCCCAACGGCCTCGCCTTCGAGCCGACCGGCGGCGCGCTGTGGACCGCGGTGAATGAGCGCGACGAGATCGGCAGCGACCTCGTGCCCGACTACGTCACCCACGTGCAGGAGGGCGGCTTCTACGGCTGGCCCTGGAGCTACTGGGGCCAGCACCCCGACACGCGGGTGCAGCCGCCGCGGCCGGACCTCGTGGCCAAGGCGATCGCGCCGGACTACGCCGTCGGCACGCACACGGCCTCTCTCGGCATCGCGTTCTCTGCAGGCTCGAACCTGCCGGAAGCCTGGAAAAGCGGCCTGTTCGTCGCCCAGCACGGCTCATGGAACCGCCGGCCGAAGAGCGGCTACAAGGTGATCTACATCCCGTTCAAGGACGGCAAGCCCGCGGGCGCGCCGGTCGATGCCCTGACCGGATTCCTGAACGCCGACGAGAAGGCGCAGGGGCGGCCGGTGGGCGTGGCGCTCGACAAGACCGGGGCGCTGCTGGTGACGGACGATGTCGGGAATGCGGTGTGGCGGGTGAGCGGGGCGGCGGCTTCGAACTGAAATCGCACCGTCATTCCGGGGCCGCGAAGCGGAACCCGGAATCCACCCGTGATGCGGGATGCCCGGTTGCAATCGAACCGTCGCGGCCAGTCGTGGATTCCGGGTTCGCCTTCGGCGCCCCGGAATGACGGTGAGGATTTTTTTGCGCCCTCAATAGAAGTCGCCGTACCCCACCGGCGCCGGCCCATACGAATCGCCGAACGGATCGCGCACCCGCCGCCGGACCGGCGCGTACACCTCGTCGTCCCACGCCCCACCGCGGGAGCGCACCACCACGCCCTCGTCGGCAACGGTGCGCCGGGCGGTCCGCGCGGGCGCCGGGCGGTGCACGTCGGCGACCGGCGCCTCGCCGACGCTGCCCTCGATCACCACGCGGGTGTTGGCCATCTTCTGCTGCTTCACCAGGGCGAACAGCGTCGCGGCGTTGCGCTGCGAGAGGCGGACGCAGCCGTGCGAGGCCGGACGGCCGAGGCGGCGGGTGTGGGTGGTGCCGTGGATCGCGTGGCCGACCTGGGTGAAGAAGATCGCGTGCGGCATCGGGGCGTTGTCCCACTCGCGCGAAAAGTGGTTCGCCTCCATGCGGAACGGCTTGTAGCCGCCGTTCGGCGTGTCGTGGCCCGCGACGCCAGTCGAGACCGGCCACGTGTAGCGGGTCTCACCATCGACGGCGACGCTCATCCGCTGGGCGTCCTTGTCGACGCTGATGAGCAGTTCGGCCCGCGCCGCGGGCGCGGTGGCGAGCAGGATTGCGGAGGCGAGAAGGGCGGCCGGGCGCAGGCGCATCGCTCGAAACAACTCCGCAGGCGAAGGGGATCGCGACGGTAGATGCATCGCCGCGGCCCCGCTTCAACCATCTATCCGCACTCTCACTCCCGGGCCGCGTTGCGGACATAGCCGCGGGAGATCAGCCGGCTGTTCTCGCGGGCGCGGCGCTCCGCTTCCATCAAGTCGGACAGGGCGTCGGTGATGGCGCAGCGCAGGGCCAGCCCAGCATCGCCGTGGGCGGTGACGAGATAGGCCTGCGCGATGTCCTCAACCGGGCAAGTGGGCTCGGTGGCCCCGCTACGCGGCGCTCGGGTGTGGCGCAGGGGCTCGGGCATGGTCTCTCTCCGACTCGACTTGAGAACGAAGATAGAACGACCGAAGACGGTTAACGAGTCCTTACCGCGATCCCTCAAGCTTTTGGACGGCGCCCTCAGGGCATCCCGCGCCCGTTGAACGGATCGGTATAGGCATCGACCGCGCTCGGCGCCGCCATGCCGGCGCCGGCCGGCGCACCGCCCGCCCCGCCGGTGCCGATTCCGGGGATGGCCCGGTTCGGATCGAGGATCCCGCTGCGCGTGCCGACACCCGCGCCCGTTCCCGCGATCCCGGCGCCCGTGCCGCCGATGGAGCCTGTGGTCAGGCCGGTATCGAGGTTGGACGCGGCGTTGGTGCCCGCAATTCCGGCGCCGCTTCCCGCGCCCCCTCCCCCGATGGAGCCCGTGCTCAGGCCCGTCCCGAAATTCTGCGTGAGGCCCGTGCCGGGAATCGCGCCGAGGCCGCGCACGCCCCCTCCCCCGCCGAAGCTGAGGCCGCCCGGATTGGTCAGGCCGCCGGTCCGGATGGTGCCGCTCAAGGGGGCGACGCCGCCCGAAGGCAGGGCACCGGAGAAGGGGAGCCCGCCGGCATCCGCGATGCCGAGCGCTCCGGCCGGCACGATGCTCCCCGGAAACGGCAGGTTCAGCACGGGCGCCGTCGGCGCCGTCTGGGCCTGCGCAGAGCCGACGCCGAGCCCGAGGGCCAGCGCGAGGGCGCCGCGGCGCGTTCCACGAATGCGGGTCATGACCGCCTCCCCGATACGAGATTCGCCCGCCCAACGCGGAGGGCACAGGAGCGGTTTCGCGGACGGTCGCGACCGAGCGACGCGAGCGGGCTTGCGAATCTCAAAGGGACAATCCGACAATCGGACATTGCCGTTCGCCCCAGGAGGCGCCGATGTCCCAGGGTCCGTCGTATTCTTGGTTGTCTTTTCCATTCTACGCACCGCTGAGCGGAGCGGTGACGCAGGATTTCTCCAACCATCTGTATCAGGGCGTGCCCGAGATCGAACTCGCGGTCATCACCGAGGCCGGAAGCTTCGGGTCGCAGCTCGGGGCGCTGACGAAGGTGGTGCTCGAACTCGCCCGACTGAGTATCCCCGGCTACGAGGAAACCAAGACACGGACGCTCGAAGAACTCGAAAAGAATGCCGAGGTGATCAAGGAGAAGAAGTCGGACCTCGAACAGCTCATCATCCTCGACAAGCTGGTGGACGACATCAAGGAGCGTCACCGCCGGGCGGCGGAGCGCGACGCGCGGCGGGCGCTCGAACAGCTCAAGAAGTTCGATGAAAAACGCTACGCCAGCTTCGTCAAAACCCTGTAGCGAGTCGGGGCCGGGCGGCGCGGCGGCCGCCCGGCGCTCATGCGATCAGGTGTGGATCACGCGGCCATACGCGTCGAGCACGCTCTCGTGCATCATCTCGGACAGCGTCGGGTGCGGGAAGACCGTGTGCATCAGCTCTTCCTCGGTCGTCTCCAGCGTCATCGCCACGACGTAGCCCTGGATCAGCTCGGTCACCTCGGCGCCGATCATGTGGGCGCCGAGCAGCTGGCCGGTCTTGGCGTCGAAGATCGTCTTGATCAGGCCGTCCGGCTCGCCGAGCGCGATCGCCTTGCCGTTGCCGGCGAAGGGGAAGCGGCCGACCTTGACCTGGAAGCCGAGATCTTTCGCCTTGGCCTCGCTGAGGCCGACGCTGGCGATCTGCGGGTGGCAATAGGTGCAGCCGGGGATCTTGCCCTTGTCCATCGGGTGGGTGTGCAGCCCCTTGATGGTCTCGATGCAGATCACGCCCTCGTGCTCGGCCTTGTGGGCCAGCATCGGCGGGCCGGCCACGTCGCCGATGGCGTAGACGCCCGGCACGTTGGTGCGCCCGAGCCCGTCGGTGACGACGACGCCGCGCACGATCTTCACGCCGACCTTTTCGAGGCCGAGATTCTCGATGTTGCCGACGACGCCGACCGCGGAGATCAGCTTCTCCGCCGTCAAGGCTTGCGTCTTGCCCTTGTCGTCCTCGACCGTCGCGGTGACGGAGTCGGCGCCCTTCTCGACCTTGGTCACCTTGGCGCCGGTGAGGATCTTGATGCCCTGCTTCTCGAAGCGCTTGCGGGCGAGCCCCGCGATCTCGGCATCCTCGACGGGCAGGATCTGCGGCAGCAGCTCGATCACCGTCACCTCGGCGCCCATGGTGCGGTAGAACGAGGCGAACTCGATGCCGATGGCGCCTGACCCCATCACCAGCAGGCTCTTGGGCATGCTCTCGGGCACCATGGCCTCGTAGTAGGTCCAGATCAGCTTCTTGTCCGGCTCGATGCCGGGCAGCACGCGCGGGCGCGCGCCGGTGGCGACGATGATGTGCTTGGCCCCGTAGGTGCCCGCACCTTTGGCGCCCTTCGGGGCTTCCGCGCGCTTGGTCTCCTTCACGACGACCTTGCCGGCCGCGTTGCCCTTGGGCGCGGCTTCGATCGAGCCCTCGCCCCAGATCACGTCGACCTTGTTCTTCTTCAGCAGCATGCCGACGCCGCCGTTGAGCCGGCCCGAGACGCCGCGGGAGCGCTTGACGATGGCGGACGCGTCGAAGCTGACGTTGTCGGCCTTCAGCCCGTAATCGGCGGCGTGCTGCATGTAGTGGTAGATCTCGGCCGAGCGCAGCAGCGCCTTGGTCGGGATGCAGCCCCAGTTGAGGCAGATGCCGCCCAGATGTTCGCGATCGACCACCGCGGTCTTGAAGCCGAGCTGCGCCGCGCGGATCGCGGTGACGTAGCCGCCGGGCCCAGCGCCGATGATGAGGACGTCGTAGGATTCGGACATTCAGGTCTCCGGTGGCTCTCCGCCCCTTCTTGGAGCGGAGTGGGAGGTGGGAATGACGCCGCCGGGCGCTTCGGCGTCCGCGAGGGCAGTGAAGATCGTGTCGAGCACGCTGCGCATGTCGCGCATCACGGTCGCGTTGCCGAAACGGAGCACGCGGAAGCCCTGCGCTTCGATCGCGGCCGTGCGCCTTGCGTCATAGGCAAGATCGGCATCGCGGCTGTGCTGGCCGCCATCGACTTCGATGACGAGCTTTGCCGAATGGCAGCAGAAATCGACCACGTAGGGTCCGAGCGCGACCTGTCGGCGGAAGTGTGTTTCGTTGGTGGGTAGGTGATGCCGCAGGTTCCACCAGAGCCGCCGCTCCGGCTCCGTCAATGAGCGCCGAAGGACCCGCGCGTTCGCTGCAGCGCGGATCGTCGGCGACAATTGAGGCGGTTCGCTCCACGGCATCAAGTCGTCAGCCCACTTCGAGGCGCGCTCCCCTCCCCCTTGTGGGGAGGGGTAGGGGTGGGGGTGGTGCAGACGGCACCGCCCCGCTCGATCCTGAACCACCCCCACCTCCGGCTCCTCCCCACAAGGGGGAGGAGAGGCATGGCGCGGTTCCGGGGACAATCACACCAGCATCCCCATCGGGTTCTCGATCAGCCCCTTGAACGCCGAGATCAGCTCGGCGCCCAACGCCCCGTCGAGGACGCGGTGGTCGCAGGAGAGGGTACAGGTCATGGCCTGGACCACCGCCGGGGCGCCGTCCTTGACGACGACGCGCTTCTCGCCCGCACCGACCGCCAGGATGGTCGATTGCGGCGGGTTGATCACCGCGGTGAAGTGCTTGATGCCGAACATGCCGAGGTTCGACACCGAGGTGACGCCGCCCTGATACTCTTCCGGCTTCAGCTTCTTGGCGCGGGCACGGGCGGCAAAGTCCTTCATCTCGCCGGAGATGGCCGAGAGCGTCTTCTGGTCGGCCTTGCGGATGACCGGGGTGAACAGGCCGCCGTCGATGGCGACCGCCACGCCGACCTCGGCGTGCTTGAAGCGCAGGATGCGATCCTCGGCCCACACGGCGTTGGCCGCCGGCACGCGGGTCAGCGCCACGCCCATCGCCTTGATGACGAAGTCGTTGACCGAGAGCTTGAACAGCGGCTTGCCGTCCTTGTCCTTACCGGCCGAGGCGTTCAGCGTCTCGCGCAGCTTCATCAGCGCGTCGAGTTCGCAATCGACCGTGAGGTAGAAGTGCGGGGCGACCTGCATCGCCTCGGTGAGGCGCTTGGCGATGGTCTTGCGCATGCCGTCGAGCGGCACTTCCTCGTAGGCGCCCTTCTCGTAGAAGCCCTTGACCTGCTCCAGGCTGAGACCCGCCGGCGCGCCGCCGCCGGCGGCGGCCTTCGGAGCGGGCGCGGGCGCCTTCGCGGCGGGGGCCTCGGCGGCCTTTGCCGGCGCCGGAGCGCCGGCCTTGGCGCTGCCGCTCTCGATCGCGGCGTTCACGTCCTTGGCGACCACCCGGCCGCGCGGACCGGAGCCCTTCACCGCACCGATATCGACGCCGCCCTGCTTGGCGATGCGGCGGGCGAGCGGCGAGGAGAACACGCGCTCGCCGGCCTCGGCCGGATGCGCGGCGGCGCCGCCCGGCTTGGCGCCCTCGGGGGCGGTGTCGACGCGGGCGTAGGAGGCGTGCGCGCCGTCCGGCGCGGCGTTCTCGTCGGGCGTGCCCTTCGGTTCGACCGGGGCGGTCTTGGCGCCGCCGGCGGGGGCCGCCTGGACGCTGCCCGGGTCCTCGCCCTCCTCGGCGATCAGCGCGATCAGCTCGTTGACCGGCACGTCGGCCGTGCCCTCGGCCACGAGGATCTTGGCGAGCACGCCCTCATCGACCGCTTCGACCTCCATGGTCGCCTTGTCGGTCTCGATCTCGGCGATCACGTCGCCGGACTTGATTGCATCGCCCTCCTTCTTCAGCCACTTGGCGAGGTTGCCCTTCTCCATGGTCGGCGAGAGGGCGGGCATCAGGACGTTGATCGGCATGTCTCAGGCCTCGGGCGAAGCGATGGGCGGATCGAAGGGAAACAGGTCGTCGAGCGGGAACGGGACCGCGTCGAAGGGTGGGGCGGCGACGATCTCGCCGCGCGCCACGGTGCCGGTCAGGAGCCACTGACCGGCGGTGAGGGCGAAGGTTTCGAGAACGCCGTCCGCGAGATCGAGCAGCCAGAGATAGGGAATCCCGGCCTCGGCGTAGATGCGCCGCTTTGGCCCCCGATCGAGTCGCGCCGTCGAGGGCGAGAGAATCTCGCAGACCCAATCGGGCGGCGTCTCGATGTAGGCGGTGTCCGGTTCGGTTCCCATTCGCTCAATGAGCCATCCGGCGATATCGGGCACAACGACGTGGGAGCTGAGGTGAAGCTCGGGTTCCGTAATGAAGATCCAGCCGCCCGGTCCGCCGCGTCCGAGACTGAACGGCTGTTCGAGCTGACCTGATAGACGAGACTCCGCAGCGCCATGGCGCGGACGCGGCCTCGGATGCGTCTCCAGCACCCCATCCACGATCTCGGCCACGAGATGCTCGGGCACGGCTTCGAGGTCGGCGTAGGTGGCGCGGCGGGGAGCGGCTTCGGCCATGGTCAGGGCCTCCGCCGGGCCGGCACGAGGAAGGGTCGGATCGATGCGTCGGGGCGTTCCATCGCGTCGCCGGCCCGTGGCTAGTTGAGGGTGTTGCCGGGACCGAGGCTCTCGGCCTCCCAGCCGACGCGGATGCGCTCGAAGGCCTCTTCCTCGGACATCTCCGATTCCAGCGCGTAGGTGCGGGCCGCCTGACGCGCGAGATCGAGGAAGAGCCGGCCCCAGGTCGCCGGATCGTCGAAGGCGCGCCGGAGCGCCACGCTCACCGCGCCGTCGACGATGGAGGCCCGCACGATCTCGATCCCGCCCTGTTCCAGGGCGTCGGGCGGGACCTCCAGTTCTTCGAATTTTTCCGACATCTACTTGTAGCACACCGCCTTGGCCGCCTCGATCACCTCGGCGACGTTGGGCAGGGCGAGCTTTTCGAGGTTCGCCGCGTAGGGCATCGGCACGTCCTTGCCGGTCACCCGCAGGACGGGGGCGTCGAGATAGTCGAAGGCATCGACCATCAGGCGCGCGGCGATCTCGGCGCCGACGCCGGATTGCGGGAAGCCCTCCTCGACGGTGATGCAGCGGCCGGTCTTCTTGACCGACTCGACGATCGTTTCGGAATCCATCGGGCGGATCGTGCGCAGGTCGATCACCTCGGCCTCGATGCCCTGCTCGGCGAGCGCCTGCGCCGCCTTGAGGGCGTAGGTCATGCCGATGGAGAACGAGACGATGGTGACATCCGTGCCGGGGCGGTGGATGCGCGCCTTGCCGATCGGCAGGACGAGGTCATCGATCTTCGGGACCGGGAAGGACTGGCCGTAGAGGATCTCGTTCTCGAGGAAGATCACCGGGTTCGGGTCGCGGATCGCGGCCTTGAGCAGGCCCTTGGCGTCGGCCGCCGTGTAGGGCGCGATCACCTTGAGGCCGGGCACGTTCGAGTACCACGCGGCGTAGTCGTGGCTGTGCTGGGCGCCGACGCGGGCGGCGGCGCCGTTGGGGCCGCGGAACACGATCGGGCAGCCGAGCTGGCCGCCGGACATATAGAGGGTCTTGGCCGCCGAGTTGATGATGTGGTCGATCGCCTGCATGGCGAAGTTGAAGGTCATGAACTCAACGATGGGCTTGAGGCCCATGAACGCCGCACCGACGCCGATGCCGGCGAATCCGTGCTCGGTGATCGGCGTATCGACCACGCGGCGCGCGCCGAATTCCTGCAGCAGGCCTTGCGTGATCTTGTAGGCGCCCTGGTACTCGGCGACCTCCTCGCCCATGACGAACACCTTGTCGTCGCGGCGCATCTCCTCCGCCATGGCGTCGCGAAGCGCCTCGCGCACGCTCTGCGTCTCCAGGGGCGAATCCGGCGGGAACTCGTCCATCACCGGCGCGGCGGCGGCGTTCTTGATGACCGCCGGCGCGGCGGGGGCGCGGGGGGCGTCGTCGCCGGTCTTGGCGGTGGGGGCGGATTTCTCCGCCATGCCCTCGGCCTGCATGTCCGGCGTCGGCGCGGAGGCGCCGCCCTCGGCAGCACTTGGCTTGGACTGACCGCCGCTGGCGGCGGCGGCGGCCACATCCTCGCCCTCGGCGGCGATGATGGCGATCGGGGTGTTAACCGCCACGTTCTCGGTGCCGTCCGGCACCAAAATCTTGGCGAGCACGCCCTCGTCGATCGCCTCGACCTCCATGGTCGCCTTGTCGGTCTCGATCTCGGCGAGCACGTCGCCGGATTTGACCGCGTCGCCCTCCTTCTTGAGCCACTTGGCGAGCTTTCCCTCCTCCATGGTCGGAGAGAGGGCGGGCATCAGGATGTCGGTCGCCATTGCGCTGCTCTATCGATCCTTCGTCCGAGACGCGGGCGGCGGGCTTCGCTTAAGTCCGCGGCGAATCCGCCGCCGAAGCGAAGCCGGCCGTTGCGCCCTCAGTGTCCTGCCAAGAGGGATGTTCGCGAGGGTGTTCGCGCCTCAGGCGCGGGCTTCGAGCAAGATGTCGGTCCAGAGCTCGGAAGCGTCGGGCTCGGGATCGTGGGTCGCGAAGTCGGCGGATTCGTTGACGATCTCGCGGACCTTGGCGTCGATGCCCTTCAGGTCGGCCTCCGGCACGCCGTGCGCCTCGATCAGGCGCTTGCGCACCATCTCGATTGGGTCCTGCTCGTCGCGCATCTTCGAGACCTCGTCCTTGGTCCGGTACTTGGCCGGATCGGACATGGAGTGGCCGCGATAGCGGTAGGTCTGCATCTCGAGGATGTAGGGGCCCTCGCCCGAGCGGGCGTGCTGGATGGCGCGGGACGCCGCCTCGCGGACGGTGCGCACGTCCATGCCGTCGACCTGCTCGCCGGGGATGCCGAAGGAGAGGCCGCGCTTGGAGAAGTCGGTCTGCGCCGAGGCGCGGGCGACCGAGGTGCCCATGGCGTAGCGGTTGTTCTCGACCACGTAGACGACCGGCAGCTTCCACAGGGCCGCCATGTTGAAGCTCTCGTAGACCTGGCCCTGGTTGGCCGCGCCGTCGCCCATGTAGGTGAAGCTGACCTTGCCGTTCTGCAGGTAGGCGTCGGCGAAGGCGAGGCCGGTGCCGAGCGAGACCTGCGCGCCGACGATGCCGTGGCCGCCGAAGAACTGCTTCTCGCGGCTGAACATATGCATCGAGCCGCCCTTGCCGCGGGAATAGCCGCCGCGGCGCCCGGTCAGCTCGGCCATCACGCCTTTGGCTTCCATGCCGCAGGCCAGCATGTGGCCGTGGTCGCGGTAGCCGGTGATGTTCTGGTCGCCGTCCTCGCCGGCCATCTGCATGCCGACGACGACCGCCTCCTGACCAATGTACAAGTGACAGAAGCCGCCGATCAGGCCCATACCGTAGAGCTGACCCGCCTTCTCCTCGAAGCGGCGGATGAGAAGCATCTCACGGTAGGCGTGGAGGTCCTCGTCCTTGGTGAATTGCGGAATATTGGGTGCGGGCCGGTGCTGGGGCGCCTCCGCGCTCGCGGCGGGTTTGCCCACCTCGTTGCCTGCATCCATCGGCGACCTCCCGCACTCGATCCGTTGGCTGGGGTTTTAGGTCAGCCCTATTCGGAAAGCGAGGGCGAGACTGACAGCGGAACGGCCCTGTCACCGCGACGCTTGGGCCGGCGCCGACTAAGCAAGGACAAGGTCAGAAAGGGTCGCTTTCCGACAAGACGAACCTGGGCCGTAGATCAGGATTCGACCTGCGCCTCGTTCTGAATATCGTATCCAGTGTGGTACGCCAGGTTCCCCCGCCGCATCGTTTTTCCCCGAACGGAGGCGATCGCCTTGTCGGGCTGATGCCTCAGGGATCGATGATGACGAGGTCGTTGGCGTGCACGCGGCCGAGCACCACGCGGGCGCGCTCCTCCAAGAGGTCGCGGTCGATCTGCTCGCTGCGCAGCAGGGAGACGCGGTGCTCCCAGGTCGCCCGCTCGGCCTTGGCGGCGTTGAGTTCCTGGGTGAGTCCGTAGGCCTCGATCTTGAGCGCCCGCTTGGCCTCTAGGCCGCGGCTGCCGCTCTCCGCCTGATGCACGAAGTAGCCGACCACGAGCGCGGAGACCGTCCAGAGGACGGCGGGGACGACGATGGCGCGGACGCGGCGACGGATGACCATGGCGACGCCAGGATCGCGCGGATAAGGTGAAGAAAGGGTTTCCAAGAGGTGAGGAAGTGCGCGTCGTGTGCACACCTCAATCCCCGCGCCGTCATTCCGGGGCCGCGCAGCGGAACCCGGAATCCACGACTGGCCGCGACGGTCCGCACAGCGTCGCATCACGGGTGGATTCCGGGTTCTCGCCGTTGGCGAGCCCCGGAATGACGATGGGGGCATGACACGACTATTCTCCGCCCCGCCTCCGCGATCAGGCGCAGCAAAGCCTCCCGGCCCGCTGCGCCCCATCCCGAATCAGCGGCCCGCGAACTGGCGGATGGCGCTGCGGCCGGCGTAGAGCGCCTGGGCGCCCAGGCCCTCCTCAATGCGGATGAGCTGGTTGTACTTGGCCAGTCTGTCCGAGCGGGCGAGCGAGCCGGTCTTGATCTGCCCGCAATTGGTCGCGACCGCGAGGTCGGCGATGGTCGAGTCCTCGGTCTCGCCGGAGCGGTGGGACATCACCGCGGTGTAGCCGGCGCGCTGGGCCATATCGACGGCGGCCAGCGTCTCGGTGAGCGAGCCGATCTGGTTGACCTTGACCAGAATCGAGTTGCCGGTGCCGGTCTCGATGCCGCGCGACAGGCGCTCGACATTCGTCACGAACAGGTCGTCGCCGACGAGTTGGACCCGGCTGCCGATGCGGTCGGTCAGGAGCTTCCAGCCCTCCCAATCGTCTTCCGCCATGCCGTCCTCGATCGAGAGGATCGGGTAGGCTTCCGTCAGCTTGGCGAGGTAGTCCACCTGTTGCTCGATCGAGCGAGTCTGGCCCTCGCCCTCGTAGTGGTAGGCGCCGTTCTTGAAGAACTCGGTCGCGGCGCAGTCGAGCGCCAGCACGATGTCGGCGCCGGGCTTGAAGCCCGCGGCCTGGATTGATTCCATGACGAAGTCGAGCGCGGCTTCCGCCGACGGCAGGTTCGGGGCGAAGCCGCCCTCGTCGCCGACGTTGGTGTTGTGGCCGGCCTTCTTGAGCGCGCTCTTGAGGGTGTGGAAGATCTCCGCGCCCATCCGCACCGCCTCGGACAGCGACGAGGCGCCGACCGGCATCACCATGAATTCCTGGAAGTCGATCGGGTTGTCCGCATGCGCGCCGCCGTTGACGATGTTCATCATCGGCACCGGCAGGACGCGGCCCTGGACGCCGCCGACATAGCGGTAGAGCGGCAGCCCCGCGGTCTCGGCGGCGGCCTTGGCGACCGCGAGCGAGACGCCGAGGATGGCGTTGGCGCCGAGGCGCGCCTTGTTGGGGGTGCCGTCCAGCGCGATCATCGCTTCGTCGACAGCGACCTGATCCTCGGCATCCATGCCGCCGATGGCGTCGAGGATTTCGGTCTGCACCGCCTCGACCGCCTTGAGCACGCCCTTGCCGCTGTAGCGACCCTTGTCGCCGTCGCGCAGCTCCACCGCCTCGTGCGCGCCGGTCGAGGCGCCCGAGGGCACGGCCGCGCGGCCGAAGGAGCCGTCCTCCAGGAGGACATCGACCTCGACGGTGGGGTTGCCGCGGCTGTCGAGAATCTCGCGGGCGGCGATGTTGGTGATCGCGGTCATGGGCGCTCCTTCGGTTGCGTCGCGGCGCGCCGTCCGCACCGGCTCCCGGCCCGACGCAGCGGCGACGCTCTCCGAGGCCGGCTTATCCGCCAACGCAACGGCGCGGGCAAGCGCCCGCAAGCGGTTCGAGCATCGGCCCGAAAGGTGGTTGCCGGCTTTCGGAAAAGCCGATGCGGCACAAGGACCTCGATCGTCGTCTTGGATACGTTATCCAAGACGACGATCGAGGTCGCGCACCAACATCGGTTGCGCCGTCGGCGCCGTTCACAGTTTTTCGAGAGGCCGGCATTCGCCTCCGGTGCTAGGCGGGGCCGGGCGTGCGGGCGTATAGCCCCCGCATGACCAACATCGAAGACCACGCCAAGCAGCTCGGCCGTCAGACGCCGATGCCGGACTCACCGGAAGCCGCGCAGCTCGACCGCGTGCCGAACCCGCATGCCGACACCGACTACCTGGCGCGCTTCACCGCGCCGGAATTCACCTCGCTCTGCCCGGTGACGGGCCAGCCGGA
This sequence comes from Methylorubrum subtropicum, assembly GCF_038442325.1. Classification (NCBI taxonomy): domain Bacteria; kingdom Pseudomonadati; phylum Pseudomonadota; class Alphaproteobacteria; order Hyphomicrobiales; family Methylobacteriaceae; genus Methylorubrum; species Methylorubrum subtropicum. The sequence goes on from NZ_JBBXMW010000013.1 coordinate 131,591, forward strand.
CTTCGCCACGCTGGTGATCGACTACGTGCCGGATCGCTGGCTGGTCGAATCGAAGTCGCTCAAGCTCTATCTCGGCGCCTTCCGCAACCACGGCGCCTTCCACGAGGACTGCACCGTCGGCATCGGCCGGCGCCTCGTGGGCCTGCTCGAACCGCGCTGGCTCCGGATCGGCGGCTACTGGTATCCGCGCGGCGGCATCCCGATCGACGTGTTCTGGCAGAGCGGACCGCCGCTACAGAACGTCTGGCTGCCGGAGCAGGGCGTCGCGCCCTATCGCGGCCGCGGCTGATTTTTTTGGGAATCAACGCATAAAAAAAGGGGCGGCCGATGGCTCGGCCGCCCCCTCGATGAACTCGGTCGGCTCAGTAGCCGTCGTAGCCATAGGCCGGACGGCCGTAACCGCCGCGGTAGCCGTAGCCGTAGGCCGGACGACGGTAGCCGTCGCGGTAATAGGCGTCACGGGCAGCGCCCGCCGCGATGGCGCCCGCGGCGAGGCCAGCGATGCCGAGGCCGACCGCAGCACCGGTGCCGATGCCACGACGGCGACCGCCGCCGTAATAGGCGCCACGACCGTAGCCGCCGCCATGGTAGCCGCCGTGATGGTGATGGCCCCAGCCGCGGCCGGGACGCGCGTCGGCCGACGTGGTGGCCGTCAGCGTGCCGACGGACAGCAGGGCGGCGGTGACGAGTGCGAGCTTACGCATGGAATCCCTTCAGGTTTGGCGACGGAATTGACGGTGAGAACGTCCAGCTTGGCCGAAGGTTCCTGAATGTCCCGGGGGCCGATGGCCCGCTCCGCTCCGTCGCGCTCTGCAAATGTTGCGTATGGTTAGCCTGCCCGGCCTGAACCTAACCTGAAACCGTGATTCTCGGATGTCGCTCAAGCCTTGGCGGCGATGCGCTTGGCGAGCCGGTCGAAGGCCATCAACTCTTCGACCAATTGCGGTAATTGCCGCAGCGGTACCATGTTCGGCCCGTCCGAGGGCGCCCGGTCGGGATCGGGATGGGTCTCGATGAACACGCCAGCCACGCCGACCGCCACCGCGGCGCGGGCCAGCACGGCGACGAATTCCCGCTGCCCGCCGGAGGTGGCGCCCTGGCCGCCGGGCTGCTGCACCGAGTGGGTCGCGTCGAACACCACCGGGGCGCCGCCGGTCACCTGCGCCATGATCGGCAGCGCGCGCATGTCGGAGACGAGCGTGTTGTAGCCGAACGAGGCGCCGCGCTCGGTGACGATGACGTTGGGGTTGCCGGCCTCCGTTACCTTGGCGGCGACGTGCTTCATGTCCCAGGGGGCCAGGAACTGCCCCTTCTTGACGTTGACGACGCGGCCCGTCGCGGCGGCGGCGAGCAGCAGGTCGGTCTGGCGGCAGAGGAAGGCCGGGATCTGGAGGATGTCGACGGCTTCCGCGGCGCGGGCGCATTGCCCGGCCTCGTGCACGTCGGTGAGCACCGGAAGCCCCAGGCTCTCGCGCACCTCGGCGAAGACCGGCAGCGCCTCGTCGAGGCCGACGCCGCGGGCGGTCGCGCCCGAGGTGCGGTTCGCCTTGTCGAACGAGGACTTGAACACGAGGCCGATGCCGAGCCGCTCGGCCGTCTCCTTCAGCGCGGCGGCGACTTCGAGGGCGTGGTTGCGCCCCTCCAACTGGCAGGGCCCGGCGATCAGCGCCAGCGGCAGATGGTTGGCGAAGGCGACGGCGCCGGCGCGGACGACGGGGCCGAGAGCATGTTCGGATCGGGTCATGCCCGCGGTCTAGCCCGCGCTCGCGGCGGCGGGAAGGCCGGCCTTGCGGTGCAGGGTTCTGCGACGCAGCCCGCGCCCCGGTCGGTCGGCGGCGACGCGGCAGAGCGTGCCGAGCCCGAACCCGTCCGGCCGGTCGCCCGGATCGCAGCGGATCACCGCGCCGCCGACGCGACCGAGTTGCGGCACACCGGTGAGCAGGCTGTCCTGATGCAATTGCCGGGTCAGCGTCTCGACTGCCTCTTCCGGCGCGCCGGCCAACGCGTGGGCGGCCTCGCCGACCAGCACGAAGTAGGCGCCCAGCGGCTCGCGCCGCTCCGAGCGGAACAGCAGGCGTCGGGGGTTTCGGCAATCGAGGCGGAAGCGCTCGGCGTCGGCGGCGCGGAACACCACGAGCGAACCGGTGCGCCCGACCAGCGAGGCGCCGGTGGCGCGGATCAGCCGGACGGTCAGCCCGTCGCAGGAATCGGCCCGCGCCGGGGTGCTTATGATAAAGGCGGCGAGGCCGACTGCGAGGGCGCGCGCATACATGGTCTCGCTCCTATCACGGCGTGCCCATGGACTCGAAACCGCGCCTCACGCCGCCTCGCCCAGCACCGCGCGGCGCTGGCGGTCGAGTTCGTCGCTGTAGCGCTTGAGCGTGTGGCTTTCGGTCAGGAGGCCGATCACCCGGCGGCTGTCGGCGCGATCGAGCACGGCCAAAGCCTCGCTCTCGGCGGCATCGAACGCTTCCGCCGCCTGCTTGGCGCTCATGTCGGGCAGGAGAAACGCGTCGGCGTAGCGGGCGACGTCGGCCAATCGCGCGCCGGCTTCGGCCGCCGCGAGGGCATGGGCCTCCGGCACCAGAACGATGCCGGCATAGCGCTCGGAGGCGTCGGTCACCACGACCCGCGAGGGCGAGCCGAGGGGATGCGCCCGCAGGAAGCTCGCCATCGGCGTGTCGAGGGGGACGGGCCGGATGTCCCGGCGCATCATGCGGCCCACCGTGAGGCTGCGGATCCAGCCGATGTCGTGGGCGCTGCGGATCGATTCGCCGCGCAGGTGAAACCGCCAGGTGGCGAACGAGTAGCCGAAGGTCTTTCGCACTGTCAGCGACGAGGCGATCACGGCAGCCAGCACCAGGGCGGTGACGGGAAAGCTCCCGGTCATCTCCAGCGCCAGAAAGGTCATGGTGAGCGGCCCGCCGACGATGGCCGCGGCCAACGCGCTCATGCCGACCACCGCGTAGCCCACGGGGGCGAGGCCGAATTCGGAAAAACCCGGCCACGCCATCGGGGCGACCTGCGCGAACAGGCGCCCGACCAGCGCCCCCAGGAACAGGGAGGCGAAGAACAGGCCGCCGCGAAAGCCCGACCCGATCGACACCGCCGAGGCCACGGCCTTGGCGAGGATCAGTCCGGCGAGCCCGCCGGCAGTCAGGGCCATGCCGGGATCGAGATGGAGATGGAGCGCCCCGTGGCCGCCGGAGAGCACCTGCGGCGTGGTGGCGAGCGCCAGCAGGCCGACGCAGAGCCCGCCGAGCGCCGGCCGCAGCAGGGCCGGCAGGCCGGTCGCGCGAAATCTCCGCTCGACGAAGGCGACCCCGCGCATCAGCCCCACGGCGAGCCCGGCGCAGACGAGGCCGAGCAGCAGGCAGGGCAGCGTGTCGGCCGCGCCCAGCGTACCGCCCCGGCTCAGCGCCAGGGCGCCGACATCGATCAGCGCCGGCGTCGAGGCCAGCGAGCGGGCGACGAGGCTGCCGCACAGGGCCGCGACCACCACGGGGGCGAGCGTCGCGATGGTATAAGTGCCGATGACGAGTTCGTAGGCGTAGAACGCGCCCGTCAACGGCGAGCCGAACGCCGCCGCGATGGCCGCGGCCGAGCCGCAGCCGACCAGCGTGCGCAGGTCCGAGCGGCGCATCTCGAAGGCGATGCCGAGCCGCGAGGCGAGGCCGGCGGCCACCTGCGTATAACCGGCCTCCAGCCCGACCGAGGCGCCGCTGCCGTTCGAGACGACGTTCTGCGCCGCGACCTCGGCGGAATCGCGCAGCGACATCCGCCCGCCATGCAGCGCGTTGGCCTCGATCGGATCGATCGCGGCCCGCCGCCGTCTTTTCCATCCGAGGAGAAGGAGCAGCCCCCCAAGCACGAACCCGCCGAGCGCCGGCCCCAGGAACGGCAAGCCGAACACGCCGTCTCCCGGCAACGCCGCGAGCCCGCTCAGCCGCTCACCGGCGGGCAGACGATAAAGAATCTCGCGCAGCAGCTGCGCAGCCCCGCTCATGCCGGCCACCGCGAGGCCGCCGAGGCAGCCGGTCAAAGCGGCGAGCAGCACCAGCGCAACCTCGCTGCCGCGCACCCAGGCCCGCAGCCGCGCCGGCACCGGCACCGGCACGCGCCGGCCCGAACCGGCGGACGGATCGGGCGGGCTCATCGATGAGGGGTGCAAAAGGGGTCGTCCGTCATGCGCCTGCGGTCTAGCATCCACGCGCAGCCGACGCGATCCGGGGAGAACGCCCACAGCCGGCGCAAGAGACGCTTGAAAAGCCGCGAGCCTCGCGATAAGTCCCCCCTCGCGTGCCGCCGTAGCTCAGTTGGTTAGAGCACTAGATTGTGGATCTAGGGGTCCCCCGTTCGAGCCGGGGCGGTGGTACCATCCAATTCGCTCGATGAAGCAAGGGGTTGGCCTTAAGGCCAGCCCCTTCTTCGTTTGCGGATGCCGGCCTCGGCTCCTGCGCGAGGGGCCGGCCGTTACGCCGGCTCGAACAGCGGCACCTGCCGCATCTCCGGCACCAGCACGAGGCCCTTGTCGGTGATCCTTATCTGCGGGATCACCGAGAGCGGGATCAGGTTGAAGCCCATATAAGGAATCGCGCAGCCGGCCTCGGTCCACGCCGCCTTCAGCCGGCGCATGTCGTCCGCGACGACACCGACGCGCTGATCCGACAGCAGCCCGGCGACCGGCAGCCGCACCATCGCGACGACGCGCCCGTCCTCCACCACGCAGACCCCGCCCTGCGCCTCGGCCAAGGCCGCGACGGCGACGCGCATATCGGCTTCGTTCAGCCCGGCGACGATCAGGTTGTGCGAATCGTGCCCGACGCTGCTCGCCACCGCGCCGCGCCGAAGCCCGAAGGCGGAGAGCAGTCCGTGCGCCACCCCGCCGCCGAGCCCGTGCCGCTCGATCACCGCGACGTGGCAGAGGCCGTGCGCGGACAGCGTCTCGGACCAGTCCGCACCGGGCCGCAGCGCGATGCGCTCGTGGACGAGTTCGATGCCGGGCAGGGTCGTGCGGATCGCGTTGACCATGCAGGCGCCTGTCGGCAGCGGCGGCACCAGGGCGGGCAGCGGATCGGGCAGGCGCAATGTGGCGTAGGCCGGGGCCGGATAGCGGTAGGGTCGGGCCAAGGCCGCCTCCAGCCGCGGCGTAGGCTTGCGATCCTCGACCACGAGTTCGCCGCCATACCACGTGGCCTGCGGCACGAGGTCGTCGTCGAGCAGCACCAGATCGGCCCGGCGCCCGCCGCCGAGGCCGCCGATCTCGCCGTCGAGCCCGTAGCGGGTCGCCGGATGCAGCGCGCCCATCGCCCAGGCGGCGGGCTTCGGAATGCCCATCCGCACGGCTTCCCGCACCACCCAGTCGAGGCCGAAGGCGAGCAGGTCGTCGGCGTCGCGGTCGTCGGTGCAGGCGCAGACCCGCTTCCACGCCGCGCCGTAATCCGTGATCGTGCCGATCGCCGCGGGCAGCGAATGCCACGGCGTCGTCGGCGGGCCGCCGCGTAAAAAGATCCAGAGGCCGGCTTCCAGCAGGGCGTCGGCGATGTCGCGGTCGATCGCCTCGTGGGTGTCGGTGACGCCGCTCGCCGCGTAAGGCGCCACGAAGCCGCGCCCGTAGATGTGGCCGGAAACCGGGCGCCCGCGCTCCAGGGCGGCGGCGATGATGGCGTGCGCGCGGGGATCGCCCTCGGCCACCGCCACGAAATCCATCTTCTCCCCGAGCCCGATCGCCTCGGGCCACGCGTCGAACAGGGCCGCGATCTTCTCCGCCGTCAGGTCGCCGCCCGCGGTCTCGATCGCGGGGCTGGTCGCCGGCACGGTGCTCGGCACGGTGAGATAGATATTGAGCGGAGCCGCGCGAGCGTCTTCCAGCATCCAGGTGACGCCGTCGCGGTCGAGCACGTTGCCGATCTCGTGGCTGTCGCAGACGATCGTCGTGGTGCCGTTGATCAACGCGGCCTCGGCATAGGCGCAGGCCGTCACCATGCTGCTCTCGATATGCAGGTGCGGATCGACCAGTCCCGGCGCGATCAGCCCGCCCGCCACGTCGCGCACCGGCGCGTTGCCTTTATACGTGCCTGCGGGCAGCACCGCGGCGATGCGCCCGCCGGCGATGCGGATTTCGCGGTCGGTGAGAATGCGCTCCGAATAGGTCGAGAGCACCCGCGCCCCGGTCAGCACGAGATCGGGCTCGGCCCGGCCGGCCGCCACGTCGGCGAGGCGGCGCGTCATCCGGGCCAGCGGCTCGACGGAGAAGCGGTTCAGCGGCGTCGCGTCGGTCATCGGGTATCCTCTTTGGCCTCGGGTCGGCGCATCCATCATGCCAACGCGTCCGCGCCCGGATAACGCAGGGGATCGCCTGGGCGCCGGTTGTCGTAGACCGGCTCGCCCGCGACCCAGGTCGCCCGCACGGTGCGGTGGTCGCCGAGGATCTGCAGCACGAACAGCAATTCCTCGATGCTCGTGCAGGTGCCGGTGCGGAACCCCAGCAGGGGCGTGGCCGCCAGATCGAGCACGCACAGGTCGGCGTCGTAGCCCGGCGCGATGCGGCCGATGCGGTCGTCGAGATGCAGCGCCTCGGCGCCGCCGAGGGTCGCGAGCCAGAGCGCCTTGGTCCCGTCGAGCTTGGTCCCGCGCAAAGCCGCGACCTTGTAGGCGTCGCCGAGCGTCTTCAGCAGTGAGAGCGTGGTGCCGGCCCCCACATCGGTGCCGAGCCCGACCCGGACCGGGCGCCGCGGATCGAGCGCGTCGAACAGGCGAAACAGGCCGCTGCCCAGAAAACCGTTCGAGGTCGGGCAATGCGCGATCGCCGCGCCGCTGGCGTGGCACGTACAAAAATCCTCTTCCGCGACGTGGATCGCGTGGCCCAGCACCGAGCGCGGCCCGACGAGGCCGGCCTGCGCGTAGACGTCGAGATAGCTCTTCCGCTCCGGGAAGAGCTCGCGCACCCAGGCGATCTCGTCGGTGTTCTCGCACAGATGCGTCTGCAGGAAGAGGCCGTCATGCTCGGTGAGCAGCGTGCCGGCAGCCTCCAGCTGCGCTTGCGTGCAGCTCGGGGCGAAGCGCGGGGTGACGGCGTAATGCTGGCGCCCGCGCCCGTGCCAGCGCTCGATCAGCGCCTTGCTCTCGTCGTAGCCCCGCTGCGCCGTATCGAGCAGGGCCGCCGGGGCGTTGCGGTCCATGAGCACCTTGCCGGCGATCATCCGGGTGTTGAACCGCTCGGACTCGGCGAAGAACGCCTCGACCGAGCCCGGATGGACCGTGCAATAGACCATCGCGGTCGTGGTGCCGGCCCCCAGGATCTCGCGGAAGAACAGCTTGGCGACGCGCTCGGCATGGGCCCGGTCGGCGAACTGCAGCTCGGCCGGAAACGTGTACTTCTCCAGCCATGCCAGCAGCTGCTCGCCGTAGGAGGCGATCATCTGGAGCTGCGGGTAGTGGACGTGGGTGTCGATCAGGCCCGGCAGGATCAGGGCGTCGTCGTAGGTCACCACCTCCGTCCCCGGCGGAATTTTTCCGGCCAGTTCCGAAAAGTCTCCGAAGGCCGCGATGCGCCCGTCCTCGATCAGGATCAGGGCATCCGGGATGTGCTGGAGGCAGCGCTCGGCCAGAAACGGGTTGCCGGTGAGGCTCGCAGCCTGCCCGCGCAGCGCCCGGATCGTTTTGGGACTTTCGCGGTCCATCGCCGTCTCCCTTGCACGCCACCGCGTCGTGCCCTCGCGCAGGCGCGGCGTCACCGCACCTCATGTGGGGAACGGCGCAAGCCCCAGGCCAAGCCGCCGATGGGCGGGCGCGTCCCGCCTCTCCGCTTCCTGAAACCATGCTCCGACCAAGCCCCCTCCCCTCCCCCGCGCGGCGCCAAAGCGGCCCCTGCAACGATCCTGAGCCTCGGAAAACAGGCTGTTGACACGCCGATGAGCCCCCCCTATACGACGGCTCCCGACGCGGCGCCGAGACAAACCGGCCCGCCCGGAAAGACTACCGAAGACGACGGCAAGACGCAGACGGTACAGACCGAAGCAAATTGCCGCTTGACTTCAGTATCGGCACTCGGTTAGACGGGTGCAGCTCTTTGACAAGTAGATATCGAGAAAGAGAAACGCGGGCGGCTTGTTCATGTCCTTGCGGGTTCGGTCGGAAGATCGAGCCGTGAGAGTATGACGCTGGACCGACGTTTCGGAACGCTCACCGGGC
>NZ_JBBXMW010000014.1:0-136029 GCF_038442325.1 Methylorubrum subtropicum
GCTTCTGCCGGCTTCCGTGCCGGCCCGGATGGCTGCTTCATCTTCGCTCCTGGGGGCTACGATGAACCAGCCATCCTCCGTTCGTGAAGGCCCTCAATCTGTCTCAAAAGTGCTGACGCCGGACACTCAGGCTTCGCCGGCTGCCCTCATTGTCGATCAAGCCATTAGACGTAAATTTAAGGCGAACAATTCAAGTATGTTATTGACACTGCGCAATTGAATTGCGGGCATATACGCGCGAGTGGACCCATCTTATCTACAAGTCTTTTGACACGATCCGGCGCACCGTAACGCCAAAGGGACGGACAGCGCCCGTGTCTTCCGTGAGGTCTCAGGGGTGCCCGCGGTTGCACGGGCCGCAAGCGCTTGCGGCACGAAGGCCGGCTCGGCACCGAAGGGGCGCCAAGTGCACGCGACGCCCGAGACGAGCGAAAGCATCGCCCTGGATCCAGGGCGATGCTCGCGCTTCCCGTGCGGCACCGGCTTTTTGGATGAGCCGATGCCCGCCTTGTCGGATCGAAGCTCTATCGGCTGCCCGACTCGCCTCGTCCTTCGCCGCTGCCGCGTCCGGCCGGAGCGCTGTCCCGCGCGGCGACGCCGTCCTTCGCGCTGCCCGAACCGCCCGCCGTGGAGCCGGTCGTCTGCGGATTGGAATTGCCGGCTGCGTTCGCGTTGGCCGTCATGCCGCCCATGAACTCGCCGCGCTGCCAGTTCGGCATGCCGATGGAGGCCAGCAAATTCGTCGTCAGCGTACCGGTCGGCTCGAGGCCCTGCGCCTGCTGGAAGTGCCTGGCCGCGACCGTCGTGTCGTTGTTCCAGTTACCGTCGAGATGGCCGGCGGCATAGCCCCGCTGGTTCAGGACCTGCTGGATCTGGCGGACGCCGTCGCTGTTCATGTAGAGCGGCTCGCCGGGGCTGTCGGTGCGTTCCATGGCGATGCGCTGGTTGTCGACCTGCCGATCACCCCCCTGTCCGGCCGCCTGCGAGGGCTGCGGCCGCGCCGCGTTGGCAGCCTGCGGGCCCGTGCCGTGCCCGGACGAGAAGATTGGATCGGTCAGGCCGAGTGCGGAGATCAGGCCGACTTCGAGCCGGCCCGTCGGCTCCAGCCCCTGGGACTGCTGGTAGCTGCGCGCCGCCTGAACGGTCGTCGGGCCCCAGCGCCCGTCGACCTGCCCGGTGTTCCAGCCCTGTTGGTTCAGGGCCTGCTGGATCTGCCGGATGCCGGCCGGGCTGACGTGGAGCGGCGTGCCGCGGCTGTCGGCGCGCTCGATCACGACGCGCTGGTTATCGGCCCGCTTCGTGCCTTGATCATTGCCCTGATCGCCCCCCTGCCCGTCGCGATTGCCGAGGATGACGTCCTTCTCGAGACCGAGGCCATAGACCAGCGGGATCGTGAGCGTGCCGGTCGGCTCCATGTTCTGCGCCTGCTGGAAGCTGCGCGCCGCCGACGTGGTCTGCGCGTTCCAGCGCCCATCGACGGTACCGGTGCTGTAGCCCTTCTGCGTCAGCGCCTGCTGGATCTGCCGCACGCCCGCCGAGCTGACGAAGATCTGCGTGCCCTGTCCTTCCGATTGTTCCTGGGTCACCCGCTGATTGCTGACGGCCGATTGTTGGGCTTGCGCGTATCCGCCTGCCACCGCCGTGATGATCGTACTCACAAGGAAGATTTGCTTCAGAGCCATGAAGACCTCCTGCCATGGACATGGAGGCGAACCGGGCTTTCCAGCCCCCGTTTCCTACGGGCGACGCCTTAGGAAATCTCCGGTGCCGGCGGACAAAGCATCGAGTGAGCGCACCGCTGCCGTGCGCTTCGGGATGAACGAGGGGCTCATCCCCCGCAGGCGGGCACCGGCCGCGGAGGCGGTCGAGGCGTGCCGTCTGTTCTACGTTGGTCTGACCCGCGCGCGTGGCGAACTCCGCATGTTGCACTCTAAGGTGATGGGTGCCGCCGCGCTTACCGAATTTGTCCGGCGGCAGATCGGAGAACAGGGGTCCCCTCTTTTGGCTGTGCACGAACTCGAGGAAATCGGCGCCGAGGAGCGACGAGTGAAGGGGTACAGTCCGCTCCGACCCTATGTTCTTCAGCGATCCGGCTTCGGCGTCGAACCGCATCACGGCGATGCCATCGATCACGCTGAAATCCTCGACGCGCAACTGGCAGACCTCAGACAGCCGAGCGCCCGAGTACGCGCACACCAGCGGCACCCACCGCTTGACCGGGTAGCGCTCGCCCGCTGCCGCGGCGAGGATCTGGGCCGCCTCGGCGTCCTTGAAGCCGCGCTTGCCCTGGCCTGGCTTCTGCTCGACGCTGATGGTGACGCGCTCGGCTGGGTTCTCCGCGAGCTTTCTGTTGTCGACACCCCAGCACAGCCCGTACCGGCGCCAAGCGGCTCTCACGAATGGTCTTTGCGGATAGCCACGACGCTACAAGGCTATCCTTCCAGGCCACGAGCTTGTCGGCTGTGACTCGGGTGGCGTCGTTGTCCCCAAGGAACGCCGCAAGCTGCTGCATCACCCGCGTCCAGTCCTAGACTGTCTTCTCGACCGGCTTGCGCTCGGCGGCCTACCCCTTCACCAAATCGTCGAGTAGGACCTTTGCCGTCGGCGCCGAGCGCGGCGAAGGCGCTCGACCTCCGGGCGGTTCACGCTCAGGTGGCGCCTCTACCACATCGCCGAGTGCGTAACGTTCGAGGGTTAGGCTCGCGTGCTGGATTGCCGCAGCAACTGCCTGAGCCAGCATGCGGCGCCCGTCCGCGTCGAGTTGCAGGCCCTTCTTCGCGATGAGGGAGTCGGCCTGCTTGAGACACCACGCCTCCATGTCGTCCTCGCCCCTGTCGGCGTAGGCGCCGTGCAGAACTTGATGGACGACGTCGGGACGTCCCCAAAGTCCGACCCGGCGCGACTGCCACAGGCGCGCGAAAAGGTCGGTCCGCCAGAAATTTTGGCTCGGGTTGTCGCGATGTAGGGCGATCCAGCGATCGTAGGCCGGCGCGGCCAACTCATGCGCTTCCCGCTCGCTCAGCACCGTAGGGTCAGCCGCGAGAGTCGCCCAGCGTGCCTCGATTTCGCGAACGACCTCGACGAAACGAGCGCGGGCGACCTCGAGGTCCTTCGTGCGCAGGCTGAGCTTCTCGAGCGACCGGCCGACCAGTGGGCGCAGCGGGACCGGCACCGCCTTGCGGACGTAGTAGATTCTGCTGTCGGGGTGCTTCCAGGGACGTGCCATCGGCAGGGGCATATGCACCACCCGAATGTACCGGTCGGGCCGTACGAACACATTGCGAGTCAGCAACTTACCGTGACGATTGGCTGTTTAGCAAGATTGGCGGAGAGGGGGGGACTGGCCCCTCAGGCCAAAAAACTCAATCAAATCAACGGCTGCTCGTCTGGCTTTGAGCGTTCAATGTACCAGCCAATTGTACCGTCGTCGATACGCGGACGAGGTTACAACACGACGATCCATCACGGCGGTCCGGCCTGCCCCTCTCGGGCGGCCCGGCCCCCGGGGCTCCCGCTCACCGTCGGATGAGCGCCGCCGCACAGGTCGCCCGGAGAACGAAGCGTGTCAGCTTTGCCTCAGTCGGGCGCCGATCAGACCTGCCCCGGCTGGCAGCCGTAGGGCGGCACCGCGCGGGGAAACCGCTCCTTGATGCGCGCGCAGCCCCAGGTCCGCAGCGGCTCGGGCAGGCGGCGGTTCACCTCAATGCCGACCTCATCGTAGGGCGTGTCGCCGGCGGTGACGTAGCGGTACCATTGCCAGCCGAGCGTGCCGACGCCCGCCAGTAGGATCCCGACGGCGACCGTGACCACCAGCGCCAAGCGCGACTGCGGCGCGCGTTCCTTCGCCATGCCGATCCCTGCTCCCCAAGTTCATCGGCGGCAGGGCACATAGCACACCGGGGCACTTAACGCCCGCCGCGGCACCGTTCGCGCTGTCGGGCCGGACATAGGCCGTCCTGACGAGGTTGACTGTACCGTGTACGGACTGGGCGTCGTCGCTCACCTGCTAAGGAAATTATTGCACCTTTGGCGTTATCCCGGCGGCTAGCCCTTGGGGCGCGTCGAGTCCCCAGACCTCAATGGCGGTATCGGCGAACCACTTCTGCCGCCTTTCGATGGCCGCACGGTCCCAGGTCGGGGCGGGGTCCAATCGCTGGACGGCGAGCGTGATTTTGTCGCCGACGCCCACAACCATAGGCGAAGCTTGGCAGCGCGCGAGGAGGAACTGCGACTTCGGATAGACCTCAACCTTCTTGCTGTAGGACATGTTCTTGATGACGCGGTTCACGGACAGCTCCACGAGCATCAGGTTGCCGAGCCGCTGAATGAGGTCCGGGTCGTCGGCCCCGTCGCCAAATTGGGCCTGAGCCTCTTCGTCAGCACCCTGCGCCAGGATGTGCTCGATGTCGTTCTTGGTCTCCAGGTAGTGGGTCAGGCTCTCCCGTCCGGCCTCGCCGTAGGCCAAGACGTCGAAGTGGCGGGTCAGTTTGGCGAGCAGGTAGCGCAGGCGGAACTTGCGCAATTCATTGGCACGTAGCGACGATAGTCGCGACGTGAACGCCTGGCGGGAGGCGGCCTTCTGACGGACGATGAACTCGTCCGCGAAGGCGGTGAAGGCCGCCTCGTCCTTGACATGGCGCAGCCGCCTGGCCGCTTGGCCGATTGTCCGCTCGTAGTCCTTGGTCGGCACGCCGGCGATCAGCCAGACGAACATCAGCTCCTCAACTTGGCGCGTCAGTCGCCCGAACAGGACCGGCGGCAGGTGCCTCCCCGCGAGCAGCAGGACAAAGTGCTGCTTGACGGCGCTGCCGCCGAGCGCCCGGGTGTTCATGATGCCGTGGTCGGCCTGGCCCGCCACGGTTCGCCCACCGGTGAAGTTCTGGTAGGCGAGAGCGCCATCCCTCAATCGCTGCGCGAAACCGATTGGGTCGCTGGCGTGCTTGGTCTGTTTCTCGTTCCGAATGAGCCAGTCGTAGATGTCCTCCTCCCGAAGCTGGGCGTCCACGTCGTACGTGGCCATGAGATAGTACCGGAGGAAGCGCAGCGGTTTCTCGCGGGCGTCGTAGATGGCCTGGGTAAGCGAACGCCAGACCTCCTTGAGCTTGTTGAACTCCTCCGCGCGGGCGCTCATGAATAGGAGGTTCTTGAGCAGGTCCATCGCGTCGAGGCCGACGCCGCGGTCGTTGATGGTCTCGAAAATCTTGAGCGCCCTGCTGACGTTCGGCGTCTCGATACGGATCAGCTTCACCTTGTTCGTGAAGTAGCCGTGAAAGCGGCGCAGGCCATTGGCGTCGGAGGGGAACTGAACGGACAGGAACTCCCGGATCGTGTCGTAGGCGTTGGCGAGGTTGCGGATCGAACGGGTGCCCTCGCGCCGCGCGTTCTTCCCCTTGCCGGAACCGTAGTCGACCAGGACGTCGCTGGCGTCCTCGTACTGGAGGTCGAGCCTCATCCGTTCAACCGTATCCCCGTGCCAGTCGGTATCCGATGACGAGATCTGCCCTTTTAAGGTCGGAGGAACTGACTGATTTAATTCCTCGATCATGTCTCGCAGAGCGCAAAGCGTTAGAAATGACGTGGTGCTGCGCTGCTGCCCGTCGATCAGGTCGAAGACGGCCCCACCCGCAGCACACACTACAATAGTGCCGATAAAATATTCCGGCGCGTAGTCTTTCGTCGCTTGCTCGAACTCGCCAAAGATGTCTTTGAGGAATTGCTCCACTTCCTCGCCGAGCTCGCCCTTGGCGTCCGTCTCGCCCCAGACATACTCACGCTGGTAGTCGGGCACTCGGTAGAAGCTTTGGAAAATCTGGGCGAGGCTCAGATCCTGCGACGTAATAGAGTTGCCGGTCATCGTTCCCCCTGGCTTGCCCGGGCTGGGCCCGACGTTCGGGCGGCGAATCCTCGCCGCGTTTAGCACCATCCCCTGCAAAGGCGGTAGCTCGTAGACGCTCCCTGGACCGACGGCCCGGGGAGCGTTGCTGTTAGGCTCGGTCCGACAGAAGCGTTCAGCTCGCTAGGAACTCACGCACCGGGCGCTGCCAGAGTGAGGCCGAAGCGCGACTGAGATGCGGAATTGCGATGGTCGCGATGCATCCTGAAGGCGTCCGGTACTCGCGCATGGGAAGCACCGTGCCGCCGCGGACGATGTCGCCGACGGGTCGGTCCAAGGCCGGCATGTTATGCCGGAGGAACCCGTGTCCGGTCGCGATGATGTGAGTTGGGTCCCACGGTTCGATCACCTCCCGGAAGGCGGGCCAAGACGCGCAGGCCCGCTCGACCGTTGAACCATGGGCGCTTCGATAGAACGGGCAAACCTCGTCCGTACTGCCGTCAGCTCATCCCTCGAAGAACTCTTCGTCGAGGCGCTTCACGGTCAAGGTCTCCTCGATGCGGCAGCCGACGCTGTGGCGGATCATCAGCCGGGCGAGCTGCGGACCATCGATGAGGACGATGCGCTTGCTCAGCATCTCGGCCGTCTCGCGTGCCGAGGCCGAAAACGTCGATGTCGTCACGAACAAGCCCTTCGTGGCCTTGAACCGGTCGAGGCTGCCGAAAAAGTCTCGGATGGCGGAGGCGCCGACGGTGTTGTCCGGTCCGTAGCGTTTGGCCTGCACGTAGATACGGTCGAGCCCGAGCGGGTCCTGATCGATGACGCCGTCCACCCCGCCGTCGCCCGACTTGCCGATCAGCGCCTTGTCGAGGTCGTTGACCGAGCCGCCGTAGCCCATCGCGATTAGCAGGCGCACCACGAGGCTCTCGAAGAAGGCAGGGGTGCCGGCCACCACACGCTGAAGCAGTTCGCCGGCAAGCGCGGATTCGAGCTGCCGCGCAGCCGCGCGCATGATCTCGTCGGGGGTAAGGTCCGCCGTCGCACCGCCCGCCTGTGCAGCCACCTCCGTCGCCTCGCCGTTCCCTTCCCCGGCGACGCGGAAGGCCTGAAACTCGGGGAAGCGGCTGAGGAACTTGATGTCGATGCGCTCGGGTGGCCGGGCCAGCACCTCGCGTCCGCGAGGCGTGATTCGGAAGTGCGCGCGGCGGGTGAGTTCGACGAGCCCGGCCTTGCCTAGGTAGCTTTTGGCCCAGTGCACGCGGTTGGCGAAAGTGGTCTGCCGGCCCGACGGCAGCAGGTGGGAGCGGTCCTCCAGCGAAAGGGTGAACGCGTCGGCGAGACGCTCGACGACGTCGCCGATACGCACCTCGCTACCCGCAGCCTGCGTGAGCACCGGGAGCATCAGGGTTTGGAAGTCGGGAATAGCCATTAGAGCTGCGCGGATATGCGGGGGTAACCGCGACGCTTGCTGGCGGGAACGTCAAGCCGCTTGGCTGTGATCCGCTCGAGCAATAAACTCGCGGGCTCGTCGGCGGGGAGGTTCATATCATAGGCCAGGGCGGATGGTCCGGTGGAGCGCATGGCCACGACTCAGCACGGTGGCGTGCCGACGTCGAGAGGCTACCGATGCGAGCTACGTAGACGTGGGCGCGCGCGGTCGGGTCGTCCCCCTTATCGGCCCCGTCGCGCGTGGCCTGGAGGTCCGCCCCACCGAGCAGGAGGGCGACTGCGACCGCGATCCACCCGCGCCGCGCCATCGCCCCCATCGGCCTCACGCGCTAACCTCGCCTCGACGCGATGGATGATCCGCCATGCAGGAGGAGCGCGCGGTGTCGAAAGGTTCGCAACGCCTGCGCGCTTGCTTGCCGGCCCGCTCCGGGCGCACCCAGCGACGCGCCTGCGCCCGGACGAGGCGGTCGGCATCGCCGGACGGGCCGCGGCGCTCACGGTGGGCGGGGGTGTCATCGCGTAGGAGGTCTGCCAAGTCGCCATCAGCAGCGGCTGGCGCGTGCAGGTGAACGACGCGACGGGCGAGGCCGGGCCCGTCACGCGCTGGGGTGTGCGGTGAGAGCCGCACTCGGGTGTGGATGATAGATGTGCCTTAACCTCGCGGCGGCGAGCGAAATTCTCCTGTCCGCACGGTTTGGCGAAGGAAGTAAGGAATTATCCTCATGGGCAAGCAACAGAAAAGTTCGAAAATTGATCCGAACGATATGGTCGCCCTCTGGAGCTACGATGATGACGGCCGCATCACGGAATTCTTGATCGTTTCTGAGAAGAATTATTCACAAGAGCTTTATGCTGAATATGACAGCTCGTGGGGCAAGGGCACCAAGGATTGGGGACTTCGCGGTTTTTGCAATAAGCCAGCGGGTCTGTTTGCATACTTGGCAACCGCAAAAGGCTTTGCGTCCGACGTCGTAGCTCGCAAAGTTTTGACGCAATTCGCAGGAGTGAAAAGGCAGCGGTGGGCGAAGGCGACCAAGGAATGGTTAGACCATCCGAAATAAACGAAATGAAAGGATATCATATTACAATACTATCTGCCTCATTCAATCCGAGTCGTCGAGCATTTCTTCAGTGACAGCGATAGATTGCAGCAGCTTCTCGTCAAGCTTGCCGGTTGCCTCCAGGATCACAAGCAAAGCGAACAAGCGTTTGGCCGTCTTCGACATGGTGCGATGGTTGTCCTGCGCGGGGTCGAGCAACCAGGCACGCGCAGTCTTCACCTGTACGCCCATCGCATCAGCGAGCGCCTTCGACGAACCGCGGACCGCACCACCGTTCAGCCGCACCGCGACACGCCTGATCACCGACCGCTTCATGAACATCCTTGTTTGGGACACAGAGTGTCCCCACATAGCTAAACGCTGGCGTAATGGAGCCCACCTGTGTCCTATGCGCCGGACTGCGGTCAAGCCCTAACTCGGGGCTGAAGCCGCCAGGAGCGCAGCTGGGAGTCATTTTCTCTACGAAACGTAGCATTTTGCCTCCCGATGGGAGAACCAGCGATGAAGGAGCAGGAAGAAAACGAGGAGTTCAAGCGTCTGGTTGAGCACGACCCAGTGGAAGCGGCCCGTCAGTGTCAGGTGGCGATCAAGGGGGACAACGAGAGCTTCCAGGCACAACGTCGCCGGCGCATGGCCTGGGGCAGCCTAATCGCTGAGCGGCTGAAGGCTGATTACGGGGAGTGGCGCCGGTTCGTCGCCGACAAGTTCTTCGATCAATACGGCCTCCTCCGCAAGAAGGACGAGCGGCACTACGAGTTTGTTGTGATGCGGGCGGTGATGCTGTTCCTTTTTCAGGTCAGCAGCACCAACAAGTCTAAGCGCAACCGTGTGTGGCGCTACGCGCGGGCGATGGAAGCTTATGCGGACGCCGGCGTGCCGAACGATGAGCTGGTCGCGCGGATCAAGAAGGACGGTGGGATCGAGAAGGCCTGCCGGGCGGCTTGCCAGGAGCACTCGCCGCAGCAGGAAGAAGAAGACTGGGAAAAGCAGATGCGGGCCCGGCCCGAGCAGCAACCGGGCGAAGATCAATCGGGCGAGAGTGGTGACGAGGAGATCGACGACGAATACGAAGACGAGGAGCTTGACGACGAGGATTATGACGAGCTGCGCCGTGCCGTCGTGAAGGACGAGGAATCCGTCATCCTACGGGTCGACGTAACCCCCCGGGAGCTGAATGATCTGTTGTTGGAGGAAACCTCTCAGTACCGAGTAATCATCCGGCGTGGTGGCCCGGACGATCAAGGCGGAACGCGGTTCGTCGCTACCAATATCGACCCGCTGTAGGAGCTTGAGATGAGGACTTGCCCGGGGTGGCGAGACTACCCCGGCTTGGCCTACGCGCGGATCAGTACTGGGGGCCGCCATGGTTCCGTGGCCGGCCTGGGCTTGCTGTCGAGCTCAGCCGAGGACGGCGGAAGCGTCAAGATGTCGTCGAAGTCGGCTCGCCCTCGCGTCAGCGCCTTGAAATTGTAGGTGTGCACGTAGGCGAGATCGCTCACGATGGGGGTGGCGGTGAGTGACATGAGGGGGCCGCCCCGCGGGCAGTAGCGGGCACCCGATGGCCCCAGATGCTCGTCAAGCGGTTCGCGCAGCCGCCCCACCGGCGGCATCACCGCGACGCCCTGGAGGTGGAGCCCGTCATTGGGCAGCAGATCGCGCCACGCGGAGCGGGCACTGACCTTGGCCCGCTTCGCGACGGGAAAGTCCGGGGCGAGGACCCAGTAGGGCAGGCAGTCACGGCGGCTGGGGGCCCGCCAGTTCCGCCACACCCGCTCACAGAGCCAGCGATGCGCCCGCTCGGCCTCACGCTTCATCTGGGCAACGACGGTGTCCCGCCGCCCCCCGAGATGCCGATACTTGAGGACGAGGAGGTAGGGACACCAGCCCTCGGCAACCAGCTCGGTGGCGATCTGGCCGTAGCCGCCGGTGAGTTGGTTGATCTGGTCACTGCGAGAGAGGCCATCCGGGAAAGGGGGCCGGGGCATACCTAGTTCTCCTATGGGAGGCTGCCTATTGGGATGGGGGATGAGTGGACTCTGCCATGAGCCATGCTCAGGGAGGCAGTGCTCACCGAGCCGGTGTGCTCAATCAGCTCTCTTTCGACACACCTGAACATTTGCACGCCCGAAGACGTACATTCTAGCGCCGAGTACCGCGCGCCGTCTTGTGGCAGCTTCCAAAGCAAGCCGGCAGTGTGCAAGCACAAAATTAGTTTTACTGGTTTGCCGGATCACTCACAGCGCGCATAGCCGTCCGGCCGGACGCGAGCTACGACCGCGAATTTGCAGAGTATCAATTGATTCCGTGGCGGAGGTTGGGAGTCACAGCAACGGCCCGTTCGGCAGGCGGCCTGGCCTGGTAAGCCGGGCGTACAGCCAATCGACTACATGATCGTCCAGCAGGCCCGACAAAAACACCGAGTCCCAATTGTTTTTGCTGTCGCGTATTTCGTCGTTCCGGACCAGTTCGGCCCCGACGATGGAGACGAACTCACTTCGATCAACCGGGTTAAGCCTCAGCTCTGGAACTATAAGCCATGGTCGAAGCATAAGCTTCGCCCATCGCGAGAGTAGATAGCCATGGATCCCGGTGCGCATGATGACGCTATCGTGATGAAAACTGGCTGCTGCAAAATGTGGATTGAGTGGGTCGAGCACAATCCGGGTTTCAATTCGGGGGATCGCACCGAGGTCCGTAAGATATGCGGCAACGATGCGCTCAGAAAGCACTGTGTCGAAGTATGGATGGAGTATCCGCTCACCGGGGTTCGGTCCGACGAGAGGCTTAAGTCTCTTACTGTTGCACTTGCAGGCAGGAACCAAATTTTGGGAAAATATTGAGAATGCTGGATGATCTTCCTTGTCCATCACATGGTCCAAGGTCCCGCTGTGCAGCGAACCACACATCGGACAAGTGTTTGAGTCGCTTCGCATGCGAATTTCCGCAATGTGCGCCAGCGCCTTAGGTGGGCTACCGTAATGTCCCCGGAGATGGGTCGCAGTCGTCGCCGGTAATGCTACGGGCGCTACGGCGCGAACGTCACCGCTTGCCGCGACGTACTGCATGTACGCGGCCTTGAGCTTGGCGACATGAGACTGGAGCGTCGGATGGCTGCCAAGCAGCGGGTTTCCGGCTAATGCGTCCAGTGCTGCGTCGTCATCGTACGTGGGACGTTCGAGCTTGTTCACCGGGGCCGTGTCGGACGTGGGGGTTCGATGCGGGCGCGGATGTCGCCAAGAAGCTCCAGCGATAGCTCGTCCTTGTAGGCTTCGAACGTCTCCGACCAGGACGAACTATCATCCATGATCCGCTTTTCGACCTTTCGCGCAAGACGTGATGGTTGGTCCTCGCCGAACACGAAATAGGAAATCGAGCCGACGTCGGCGCCAAATGTCTTTAGGTTGGGACGCTGGGCGACGATCCGGCGATCAGCCTCCGAGCGCAGGACGATGACTTGATCCTCAAACGCTTCGCGAACGAAATATGCGGAGTGGGTGGCAATGATGGCGGCCGAGCCGGTCTGCTCAAGGAGGTTGTCGAGAATTGCCACGAATTGGCTGATGAAATTAGGATGAAGGTGCGTTTCAGGCTCGTCGAGCAGGACCAGGGTGCCGTTCTCTATATGTAGACTGGCAATCGCTGCGAACCGAAGGAAGGATTGCTCGCCACTGCTGAGCGGGTAAGGCTTACCGTCCACCATTCGGATCGGCTCGCGCTGTATGTCTATGGCCGCGTATCGTTCGAGCCTCTCCTCTTCGCCCCCACTTCGCAGCTCGTGAAAGGCTATACTACCCTTCCCGCCTAAGATGCGAAGTCCGAGATCCTCCCAGTCGTCGATGGCGGCGATTGCCGTCATGAAGAGGTGCAGCCGGTCGCGATCATGGACGCGCTCCTCTGAGCGCGCCAGCTGGACGAGGACGTCGGAGGTTGTACGCCTGCCACGGGCGCTGCCCGACTGGCTCAAGGCGAAGCGGCGATACCAAATACGGGGCCTGCTGCGGCGTTCGCTAGGGAAGATCGACGACGTGGCGTGCGTAGGCACGAAGGCGAGAAGGCGATTGATGAATGGCCGATCACCATCGCCATCGGTCAACTCGTCTCCGCCGCTGAGTGCCGCCTTGGCGATCATCCCTAAGGTTTGGCTTTTCCCGACCCCATTCTTTCCGATCACGATGGCGAAGCGCCGCGGCAGTATGTTCTCCGTAACGTCGAATTTGAAACTAAGGTCGTGTTCGTTGGGTCGTCCGCTCAGTTTGAAGCGAATGTTGAATGTGTTGGAGATTGCGCCGATCTCCTCGTGCTCCAAGCCCCGTAGGATTGAACCCGCGTTCGTCCAAGCGAAATAGGCCTCGGACGAGCGGAGGAAGGCATGGTTGAAGGCGCGCGTGCTCCTCACGTCCTGCAGGGAAACCGTCCCCATGAAGCCCTCGTCGGCAGCGACGACATCGTTCATTTTCGCCAGAAGACGAGTTGCCAAGTCAGGTTCCAGAATCGTTACGATCTGGCGGTAGGCGCTCATATCCGGAAGCATCGTAAAGAATTTAGGTATCTGGTTAGAAGGTAGGCGACCATTTGGCGCGCTGGAGAGAAGGCGCCGCAGCAAACGGACGTCACCTTCCCGCTCGCTTCCAATGAAAGCGAAGTAACCTCTCAGTGTGAACTTGCGTGTTGGATGGTTCGGGTCCTCGACGCTGATGTTAACTTGGATTTGCGAGCCAAAATCGTTCCACTTCTCACCGCCAGGCGATATGATAACCGTTGTCACGTCGGGCAAAGGTACTGTTCGAGGATCTATGGCGAAGATTACCTGATCCATGAATCGCCTTCCGGTGGATGTGGCATGGGAGTGTCGTTTTTTGCTCTCATCAGGGCGGCGACGGATCAACCCTGTCTCGGTCGACCGTGCCTTGTTTGAGGCCTGTATGGGGGAGATTGAGTGGTGCCTCTCTCCGCCAAAATCCGAGCGCCGCGGCAGCACCATAGTTGCTCGGCACATCCGCTCCAAAATATCGAGTTCATGCCGTTGGACGCCCGAGACGGGCGCATGATGGCATGTCGGCTTGCGGGTACCAAGCTGACTTCTGTTTGCTACCCCGAGCCGACCTTGCCGGACGGCCGATGAATGTCGGCTTTCGGGAAACGCCGACGGCAGTCCGCATAGCCAACCTGGGTCGGTCGCGGAACGTCCGCTTCGGGCGGGACGGGCAAGGACCGCTCCCGACCCCATCGAGACCGTTGGCGGCAGCACGTCGAATGTTCGCTTGGGGTTATGTCTGGCTGTAGAGCATCAATCGAACCTATATTTGCTTTCGGGGGATGCTCGCAAAAACTGGCACGCCTATGATGGGTCGAAAGAGGACTCCCATTCGGTCAAGGCAGTTCGGTTGTGCTTCTAGGGCGTAGCACTCAGGCCTCTTTTGCGAACCGACCTCTCGCGTCGATGAACCTTCCTACGAATGCCTGCAACTCGAAGGACGGTCGCCCGTAGCTCACAATAGCAACATCGAGATCGCGGTCGCTGGCTAGTCGCAGCGCACGCAGCATGGCCGCGTCGATCCACGCGTCTGCATTGCCGAAGGCGCCGCCGCCGAGCCGCGTGAGCAGCACGCGGCTCGAAGCGCCCCGCGCCGCGTTCAGCACGCCCGCCAGCAGCGTCGCTTCGTAGGCGGCCTCCAACACGAGACAGGCGAATGGCGCCCAAATCGCGGTTGGCAGGCGCGCGTAGGCCACTGGCAGCGCCGAGCAGAAGATCTGGCTGACGAGCGGGCGCGGCGCTGGCCCGTCAGTGACCTCGACGTCCCCGTGCAGGCCGAGCCGCAGCCAGCCGCGAAGGTCGTCGAGAATCTCCTCGTCCGCCGCGCTTAGATACGCGGCAATGGCATATAGGCTCGCCCGTGTCGGCAGGGCGTAGCCGTTGCGCATCGCCCACAGCGCCGCCCGTTTTGTGCCGAGCCGCTGTGCGAGCGCATCCCCAAGCTCGGCGAGTCCGTCGAGCTGGCGCTCCGCCGTCTGGCCGACCTCGCCCGCGACCGGCACGAAGTAGTTGCGGTAGATCGTAGCGGCACCCGCGGCCAAGGCGCAGGCAGGGCCTTGCGTATGGTCGTGGGCGTAACCGGTGACACCATCCTCCGGAGTTACGTCCGGCCCAACCATTTCCAGCATGTTGAACTGCGAGGCGACCTGGAACAGCGCATCGCGATTTTCCGGCGCCCGGTGCAGGGCGCGCGCATCACCCTCAACGATGGAGAGTCGCAGCCGGCCAGGACGATGAACACCGGCTGCCGCGGCGCGAAGCTCTGCCAGGGAGGGTAGCGTTAATGTCCCTACCGCGTAGCTCTCGTCGGAGTCCTCACGGACAAGCCGGCCGTCGACGATGCGTAGCCGAGCCTGCGTCTCCTTGTGATCCGCTTCCCGGAACCCGGTCAGCCGCTCGAACCAGTCCATCTCGCACGTCCTCATCCAGCCGACGCCGCCCTCGCCGAAATGCTCCCGCATGATTCCGCTTCGATCACGCATCCGGTTCTGCGTCGGACTACGCCGCGTTCAGCGGTCATGGCTCGGCGCCGACCAGCCTCAGAACACAAACTTCCAGTCGATCCGCTTCACCGGCGCCCGGCCGTCGGACGGCACCGCCGAGCACATCACAACGATGTCCTGCTGCACTGCGCGGGCGCCGGCCTTGACCGGGTTGGGCTTGACCATCTGGCACAGTCCGGTTGCCGCCCAGACTGTGCGCGTCTCCGGGGCGTCGAAAGTCATCAGCCGCAGCGTGCTGACTCGGAATGCGTAGCCGTAGGCGTTTTCGAGGTCCGCGGACTGGCGCACCTCGAAATCGACCACCGTCCTTGCCGCGCCCCGCTCGCTACAGTAGCCGGTGATGAAATCGACCGTCCCCCGGCCATCATCCTTGAGCCGCATGTTGCCGTTGCACGGCCGATCCCGGCCGTCGACCTTCAGCTCCAGGCACAGCCCGCTGTGGATCGTGTCGACTGCGGGGTGCGCGACCGCCCCCGCGGGCCGCTCCGGCGCGGGGGCGCCGGCCGGCGGCGCGGCGGGCGCGGGCAGCGGCGGTGGGCTCGGTGACGGGGCGCCGACCGGCTGGCCGGCGAGGCAGGTCTGCAGGAGGTCGCGCACCCGGGCGGAGGCGCCCGCGCCGTGCACGGGCAGGCGTGCCCCGGGGAACGACACTTCAAAATCGCGGTCGAGTAGCAGGGCGGTGAGCGCAAGGCTGCCGCCATCGAGGAACATCGTGATCACCAGCCGGTCGATGGGAACGAGGTCTATCTCCTCCGCCTGCACGGCGCCGAGCCCGACGAGCTGCACCTGCTTGATCCGGTTGCGCTCACTCTTGCCAGTCGGGTCGAACACCCGCAGCTCGATCTTGCGGTCTGACATGCACAGCAGCTCGACGTCCGGCTCGTCGCCGGGCTCGCCATAGCGTACGTTTGCCCCCCGGCCGGTTGGTCCCCAAACGGCCCGTGCCGGCGGCGAGGCAGCGTCGCCTGCGATAGACAGTACCGAACGACGTGCTGGCGCGGTCGCGGCCGAGTCGGCCCCCCAGGCAGCTTCCCCGACCGTCAAGAACGGCATCACTGCGATGACGAGCCTCGTCCAGCGTCTCGCTATGCGGCAACCCTGTTTCGAATGATCCTGGTCAAGGTGATGCCCGGGTCGGGACGATGTGTCCGCCTCACGGCCATTCCGCGCCGATATCCGGCTGCGGCGTCTGCAGGGGAGGCTCATGGTCGCCAACTTTCAGCGGTCCTGATCGCACTGGATCAGCCGGTTGCCTTGTTGGAAGTCCGCGTAGCCTTGCGTGGCGGTGCAGAAATCGAAGGCTTCGCCCGGCCTCGTCGCTCGCCAGCCGAACTTGGCGCAGTTTTCCTGGGCGGTGATCGCGTAGGTCTTCTTCCGCCACCGCAAGGTTTTCCGCGCGTCATCGATACGCACGGCGAGCGATTTTCCATTGACCCGGCATGTGTATCTGAAAACATCGGCCCGCACTGGAATGGCCGAAACGATCATGATCGCAGCAACAAGATACTTCATTATCTTTATCCCTTCGTCTTGCTGTCAACAGCCGCTCCGGCTGAAGACCGACTGAGCGGCGGCTTTGCAGCCGCTAGAAATGCTCAAATCAGTATTCGAGGGCGAGCATGACCGTCAGCACGCGGCGCGTGACGCTGGTGTCGGCCGGATCCGGTGAGGCGTAGCGTCCGGCGCGGTCGAAGTAGTCGATCTTCCAGAACACCCGCTCGCCCGCGGCCTCGACCGCGCCGAAGTCGTGCTCGCCGTACGGGTCGTTGTCGGCGTCGAAGCGGTCGAATGCGGCGATGGCGTCGAGCACGATCTGCTGACGCTCGCGGCCGAGCGCGATGATCCCGGCGGTGAGCACGAGGGTGCCGCCGCTGAGCGTGCGGCGGAGAATGTCGTTGAGCGCGCGCACGCGCTCCGCATCGAGGACGGCGGTCATGGGAATCTCTTAGTGTAGGAGGGCGTAGGGGCGGCGGTTGCGCGGGGCGCGGCACCGATGGCGCGCCCGAGCAGCGGCTCGGGCGCAGTTCGCGGGCGACTAGGGTGCCCTGGGCGGCAGGAGGGCGAGCTCGTCTGCGGTGCGCAGGATGGTCGGGAAGGCGGCGGGGTCGTAGTCCCGCCAGCGCAGCGAGAAAGTTCGGCCATTGGTGCCGATCACCTCAGCCTCCCACCAGCCGTCGTCGGGCCCCTCGTGGGCGAGCACGATGCTGCCGAGCCCGATCTCGCTGCGGTCCCCTGGGCGCGGCTGACCGACGAACAGGTGGGTGCCCGGCCGTGGCGCCGTCGATGCGCCGGTGGAAGGCGACGCGTCCACCCCGTCGCCGCACGAGGGCTCGTCACCCGATGATGCCGCCGTGTCGCCGTTCGCCGCCGCGGGAACATCGGATTGCGCCGACGAGTCCGTGGTCGAAGCATCACCGGCGCCGGGCGGATCGCTCCGACCGCTCGAGGTGACGGTGAGCCCAACTTCCTCGCCGGCGAGCGCAACCAACCGGGCGTAGAGGTCGCGCTTGGCGAACGGCACGAGGGCGCGGCCGCTGGGCAGAACCCGCCCCCGGGCGAGCTGTCCGGCAAGGTCACGACCGACCGCGTTGGCCAGTGGCAGGGCGTGCAGCCGCATGGTCGTGCCCGCTGTGGTGGCGGCCTCAGCGTCGGCGGCGTCGAACCACGCGGCGCGGGGCTTGCCGCCGCCGTCACGACCGAACAGCACGAGCGCGGGCGGCTGGGGGACAAGCGGGGTCTCGGCGATGCGGACGGGCAAGTTGGTTCGGGAAGATAATTTGGCAGTCATGGAAGGCCCCTGAAACGACGAAGGCCCCCGTAGTGGGGGCCTTGCTGAGAGGTTCGGCTGAGGCTGAAACGCCGGCGCGGTCGTAGGTGCGGCTCGCGCCGCCACTGTCTTGCTGGCCCTGTCATGGGACACCCTCCACCGCACGTCGTCCGGCACCGATGCAGCACACCGACTCATCAACCGAGCCGTCACAATGGCATAAGCCGTCGCGAAAAACAAGAATAAATACCTAGCTTTTTGCGAAGCTATGCGGCCGGGCGCCGTGCACGACCCCGCTGCCGACATTCAGGCGCATCTCGACCACTTGCGTGCTGGCGGTGTAGTGGTTCGATGCGTCGAGCAGTGGTCACCCGCGACGACAGGAAGGCGGCAGATCTGACCGCACTGAGCGCACAGACTGCCGAGGCTGACATCAGGGATGTCGATGTCCTCCAGTGGGTGTTCCGGAACGGTGGCGCGCGTTCTTGCTCAATCCGCCGGATGACGTCTCGGGTGCCTGTCGCCCGCAGCCTACTCAGGCTGCCAGGCGCTGCACATTGGCGGCGACCAGTTCTCGGTAGCGGGCGATGACTTGATTGTGCGAGCCGCCCGCCATCAGGGTGTTGGCAGCCTCCATCGCGGCAACGACCTTCTCGGAAACCATCGAGATCATCTCCGCCTGCGCCTCGGTCCCGCCCCACGCGATCCGCACCAGCCGCAACTCGATGACCCGCTGTGCCTCGAAGGCGAGCAGAAACGCGGACCAAAAGGGGTTCAGCATGTGCACTCCAATCAGGCGACCCCACCGGTCGCGGGCATGTCCTAGTCATCCGCGAACGGCAGCCGCCCGCCGGCGTCGACGGACGGAACCTCGCGGTTGCGCTGGTCAGGCGAGCTTGAGCAGCCTCTCGGCGTTGCGGTGCGCGATTTTGGCCTTGTCCTCCGGCGAGGCGACCATCTCGTCGAGGAAGCGGCGGCCCTTCGCGTTCTCGCTGTAGGGATAGTCGACGCTGAACAGGATGCGGTCGGCGCCGAAGGTGGTGAGCGCCGCCACGAAGGGCGGCTGGGTGAAGACGCCGCTCGTGGTGATGTGGACATGCCGGAGGATCACGTCGGCGAGCGGCCTGCCGAGGCCGATATCCGAGCGCGCCAGGTCGTCGACGCGGGCGAGCATGACCGGCAGCATCTCCCCCATGTGCCCGATGACGAGCTTGAGCCGCGGATGGCGGTCGAAGGTGCCCGCCATCGCGAGCCGCAGGACATGGATTGCCGTCTCGGCGTGCCAGCCGAAGGCGGCGCTGGCGAGCAGGGCCCCCGCTTTGCCGGGCAGCCCGTCGTAGTAGGTCCGGTGCACCGCGGCGGGCGGCATGCTGGGGTGCAGGTAGATGGGGAGGTCGAGCCCCTCGGCCCGCGCCAGGACGGGCGCGAAGGCGGGGTCGTCCAGGAAGCGGTCCCGCGTCGTGCCGTTGATCATCGTGCCGCGGAAGCCGAGCTCGTTCACCGCGCGCGCCAGTTCGTCGGCGGCGGCCTTCGGCTCCCGCATGGGCAGGTGGGCGAAGGCGGCGAAGCGGTCCGGATGCTCGCTCACAGCCCCGGCGAGCGCGTCGTTCATGGCACGGGCGAGCGCGACGCCCTCCTCCCCGTCGACGAGGTCGGCGCCGGGCGGCGAGCAGGACAGGACCTGCACGTCGATGCCAGCCGCATCCATGACGGCCAAGCGCTCATGCCCGACGTCCCGTAGCTGGCGCTCGCGGCCGGTGCCGCCGGACGGCACGCCCTGCGCCTCGATCCGCTCCCGGCCGATCCGCGCGATCAGCGGCTCGAACTGGACGTGCTCTTCAAGTGCGATGGTGCGCGGCATACGATTTCTCCGACCGTCCCCGAGGGCCCAGGGCGGTCGATCTGGCAAGGCGGTACGAGCAGTGTTGACGGCCGGGCGGCCTGAGGGGGCGGAAGGGCGCCCGGCCGTCGCACCGCAGGGGGAAAGGTCCCTGCGATCCCTGGGTTCCTGGGTTGCCGGCGTCGGCCGCCCGGGACCGTTATTCGGACCCGCCCGGACAACGCCGGCGAAGTTTGGGCTTACTGGCTGGCCTGCTTGTTCGCGCGCGCCTCGCCCGCCTTGGTGTAGCGCTCGTCGAACGCCTTCATCTCGTCGGCCATGCGCTTGAGCTCGGCGGCTTCTTTCTCGCGGCCCAGGTGCTTGGCCGTCGCGGCAAGCGTGCCGTAGGCGGCGATGTAGTAGTGCAGCGAGATCTGGGCTGAGGCGACGCCGCTGGCGTCCTTCACAGCCGGGTCGTTGGCGGCGGCCATGACGTCGACGGTGCCGGCGCGGATGCCCTCCATAATCTTGTTGGGCTTGCCGCTCGGCTGCCCGCCCGCTTCCTGCAGGAGGCGCGTGATGGTCTCGGCATGGCGCGCGGCCGTCGCGGCGCCTTCCTCGGCAATCTTGCGGAGCTCAGGGTCGCTCAGGTCCTTCGTGGCCGCTTCGGCGGCTTCCTTGCCTTGCTGGTCGGCGCTCTTCAGCGCCTGGAGCCCCTGGATGTACCACTGCGCGTAATCCTGCTCTGCCATCGGCCGAATCCTATGTCTGAGGAAAAACGAACGCGAGCGTTCATTTTACGAAAGCCGAGTGCCGCCCTATTGTTCCGGCCAGGAGGAGCTTGATTTGCGAGAGGTGGCCACACAGGCGGTCGGCCCCGTCCTTTCCGGGCGTCGCGGTCGGCCGCGTGCCGACCAGGCCGGCGAGGTCGAGGAGCGTGTGCTCGAGGTGGCGACGCGGCTGTTCCTGTCCCACGGCTTCGACCGTACCACCTTCGAGGGCGTGGCCGAGAAGGCGCGGGCCGGGAAGGCGACGCTCTACGCGCGCTACCGGAACAAGGAAGCCCTGTACGAAGCGGTGGTGCGCCGCCGCGTGGCGCAGTCCATGGACCGGATCGCGTCCGCCTCCAGCGGTGAAACCTCGAAGGAGAATCTGCGCTTGGTCGGGTTGCGGTTGGCGGAGGAGATCCTCGTGCCGGACGTGATCGCGCTCATGCGTCTGACCATCTCCGAGGCGGCGCGGTTCCCCGAGATGGCGATGGCCACCTACCGGATCGGCTTCGGCGGGTGCGTATCGACCCTGGCGGAAGCCATCGCCGGCCGAGGTCATACGCCAGAGATGCTCGCCGCGGCGACGCCTTCCGCGACTCGGTTCGTCGAACGGGTGTTGATGCCGTTGCAGATGCACGCCCTCTACGGCGTGGATCTGCCGAGCCTCAGGCTGCGGGCAAGGGAGGACGTTGCCGAAGCCGTCGAGATCCTCCTTGCCGGGGGGAGGCTGGACAATTGCGCGGCCGGCAGCGTTTCCCCGGTCCCCGACTAGCCCTCGGACCGTTCGCCTCGTACCTCGGTCTTCGGAATTAGTGGCGCCTGCCCGCGACTCATCGATTACGACGCCATGATGCCGTCGAGGATGCAGCCGAGCTGTTCCGCCGATTAGGGCTTGTGCAGGAGGTCGAAGCCGCACGACGTCCTTCCTGAGGACGTGGCTATAGCCGGAGGCGAGCAGAACCGACATGTCGGGCAGCCAGCTCCAGGGCCTGTTGGCACGCTTCAGCCGTAAGCGCTCGCTGACGGCCGCCTTGTGCGGGTAGCGCTCTGCTCTGGATACAGGACTTGGCGTCGGATGGCGCTGTATCGGCCCTGTGTCTGGACCTATGACCAACCCTCACATCATCGTCGCCGGCACGCGCCGAAGCTGGTCGCCCGAGCAGAAGCGGGCCATTCTGGCTGAGGCGGATGATCCCGCCACGACCGCCTCGGCGGTGGCGCGTCGACACGGCCTGCATTCCAGCCTGCTGTTCCGCTGGCGGCGCGCCGTGCTGGCCGAGCAGCAGGCTCGGACGCCCTCCGCCCCGCCGGCCTTCGTCCCGCTCGCCCTGCCGGCGCCCGCCGAGAGGCCGGCCGGGTCGGGCGTCGTCGAGATCGAGCTGGCCGGCGGTCATCGGCTGCGGGCCGAGGCCGGTGCGGACCTGACGCTGCTGCAGGGCGTGATCGCAGCGCTGCTCGGCCGATGATCCCGGTCCCGTCCGGCTCGCGCGTCTGGCTGGCCACCGGACACACCGACATGCGCAAGGGCTTCGACGGTCTGGCCGCCCTCGTGCAGGACCATCTCTCCCGTGATCCGTTCTCGGGGCAGGCCTTCGTGTTCCGCGGGCGGCAGGGGCACCTGATCAAGGTGCTGTGGTGGGACGGTCAGGGCCTGTGCCTGTTCGCCAAGCGCCTGGAGAAGGGCCGCTTCGTCTGGCCGGCCACCGCCGGGGCCGCGGCGGCGCTGACGCCGGCCCAACTCGCCATGCTGCTGGAGGGCATCGACTGGCGCACGCCGCTGCGCACCGACCGGCCGAGGATCGCGGGCTGAGGCGGAAGACTACCGAGGCGAGGGCGTCCGGGACCGAGGCTGTGGCGAGCCCCCTCGACACGGCTTAAGCTGTTGGCGTGGCTCTCGTTCCTGCCCTGCTGCCCGACGACGTCGACGCGCTCAAGCGTCTGATCGTCGGCATGGCGCGCGAGGCGGTCCAGGCCGACACCCTGATCGAGAAGCTGCGCTTCGAACTCGCCCGGCTGAAGCGGGCGCGGTTCGGCGCCTCCTCCGAGAAGCTGCGGTGGGGGCTTACGCCGGATCGGCGAGGACGTGACCGAGAGCCTCGACTACGTGCCGGGCCGGTTCAAGGTGGTGCGCCACGTGCGCGAGGCCTTCGCCTGCCGCGCCTGCGAGCAGGTGGTGCAGACGCCCGCGCCCCACCACGCCGTTCCCCGCGGACGGGCCGGCCCCGGACTGCTCGCCCACATCGCGGTGGCGAAGTTCGACGACCACCTGCCGCTCTACCGTCAGGCCGAGATCTATGCCCGTGACGGCGTGGACCTGGCCACCTCGACGCTCTCCGGCTGGCTCGGCGCCACCGCGGCCAGCTTGAGGCCGCTGGTCGATCTCCTGCGCCGGGAGGTGATCGCCGGCTCGGCCGTCCTGCACGGCGACGACACGCCGATCCCGGTGCTGGCGCCGGGCAGTGGCAAGACCCGGACCGGCCGGCTCTGGACCTATGTGCGCGACGAGCGCTCCCATGGTGGCGCCCGTCCGCCGGCGGCGGTGTTCTTCGCTTCGCCCGACCGCCGGGGCGAGCGTCCGCTCACCCATCTGGCGGGCTTCTCCGGCGTGCTCGTGGCCGATGGCTATGCCGGCTTCAACGGGCTCTACGAGAAGGCCCGACCGGGCGGCCCACTCACGGAAGCGGCCTGCTGGGCGCATGTGCGCCGCAAGATCTTCGACGTGTATGCCGCGACCGGCTCGGCGCTGGCCGCGGAGGCGCTGGCGCGGATCGAAGCGCTCTACGGGATCGAGCGTGAGTTGCACGGCAAACCGCCCGACGCCCGCACCCGTGAGCGGCAGGCGCGTGCGAAGCCGCTGGCGGCGGCGCTGAAGCTGTGGGCGGAACGGAGCCTGACCCAGCTGCCGGGTCGGTCCGAGTTGGCCAAGGCGCTGCGCTACATGTTGGCCCGTTGGTCGGCGCTGACCCGCGCCTTCGACGACGGACGCATCGCGCTCGACAACAACGCGGCCGAGCGGGCGCTGCGCGGCGTGGCGGTCGGGCGCAAGAACTACCTGTTCGCCGGTTCTGACCTTGGGGCCGAGCGCGCGGCCGTCTTCTACAGCCTGATCGAGACGGCCAAGCTGAACCGGCTCGATCCCGAGGCCTACCTGCGCGACGTGCTCACACGCATCGCCGATCATCCCGCCAAGCGGTTGGCCGATCTGCTGCCCTGGAACTGGACGCCCGCACAGCCGGCTGTCCAGGCCGCCTGATCGACCGGCCTCTCACCGAACGCTTACCTTCAGCCCACCCACGCCCGGCATGATCACGTCGGAGAACGCAGGGTCGAAGCCACCCGTGTCCGCGCCCAGCCTGTCAAAGGCTTCCTCCGCATTGGTCGCCCAACGGTGCGTCAGCCGAAGTCATGAGGATCTAAGTGGCGAAGCGTCCAACCTTGACGTTGTCCTCGACCACAAGAATGCGCTGCCCGCCCCCTGCGGACATGGCAGCCTCAGGCTCGCGCCCCGTCGAGGACAAGGCGTGGGCACCGTCCACGACCTCTGGCAGTTACAGCCCCGGGGTCGCACTGCATGCCGCCCCGGCACGTAGCTCTGCGGCGGAAGCGCCCGCTAAGCCTGGACGACGCTGGCAGAAAGGCGCTCCAGATCGTAGTTTTAGCGGCCGGAGCGGCAGACTATCTCACCAGGGATGTCAGCGCTGTCCGCCAGCCTGAACACGGTGCAGGTAGCCTGGGTTAAAGGCTGCCAGCACCCACAGCTCTGCAGCGTCCCGTATCCGGATGTGGCGACCCTTGCCCTCGATCAGGCCGCGCTCGCGCAGCGCCCGCAGGGTTCGGTTTACGTGGACGGTTGTCATGCCGGTCGTGTCGGCGAGATCGACCTGGGTGAGCGGCAACTCGTAGCTATCGCAGGCTGCCCGCCCCACCGCCCGAAGGCGAAGATGTAACTCGCACAGCAGGTGCGCAAGGCGTCCCTCGCAGGTCCGGCGCCCGACGCTTACCAGCCACTCGCGTGCCGTCGCCGCGTCGACGAGCGCCGCTAGGCGAAGCGCACGGGCCAGCCTGGGATGGTTGTCCAGGATGCCCTGAACCGTCTCGGACGGGATGTGCACGACCCGACATTGGGTGATGGTGCCAATGCTGTGGTCCATCAACTCCAACAGGGCGACATCGAGGTCGCAGAAGTCGCCTGGCACCAGGTAGCCTATGACCTGCCGGGCTCCGTTGGGCAGGAGCTTATAGCGGCAAGCGAGGCCGTCCATGACGAGGAACACGCCCAGCGGCGCGTCGCCTTCGCGGATCAGGTCTTTCTTGGCGGGTACGACAACGGGATGGGCGGTGATCTCCTCCAGCAGGCGTTTGTCGCCCTCCGCGAGCTGGGTCAGGCTAGCGAGCTTGCGGATCAGCGGATTATGGTCGGACATGGTCGCAGCGCCCCCCGAGGTCGAGCCACCAGTCCACAAACCCGATCTCCAAGGCTTGCCTGATGCCGAGGTTCGGGATGCCGGAGGTAACCGAGTTCGATAGGACAATGTTGGAGTCGGACTGCATCCGGCAAGATCAATGACAGGTGTCGGGGGCGACCGCCTTGAGGCACGATGCGCGTGGTGAAGAGTGCCGGGACTCGATACCGTTGGAGCTGCGGAAGCGGTGGCCGTCTGAGGTGTCTGCGGCGAGAGTTAGGAGGTATCAGCTGAACGACCGCCCTTACGCCCATATCTGATCGTCAATGTGTCCAAACCTGCTGAGAAACGGGAGCATTGGCCACTGGGGTTTTGCAACGGCTCAAGGCATCAACATCCCTTCCGTTCGCGGCATTCAAAGTCGGATGCAATCGGCGGAGGGCCATGGCGACGCAGTATGGACCTTTCCACCCTTCCCCGGGCATGAGGTGGGCGACCATGGCCATGTAGGCTAGAAATTCGTGCTCGAACCCGTGGATGGTGTAGGGACCGTGTGGGAACCGTGGGGATCGTGTAAGCAGCCGGCCATGTCTGCCCGCAACACGCTCACTGTCCCCCTCGCGCTGGAACTCCGGGCCTTCGCCGGCCGCTTAGCTAGCTGCCGCTACGCCAACGTCCGCGAGGTCGGCCACGCCGCTCCGCGGCTGGGGAAGCGCAACAGTATCGACCTGAGGATTGCGCGGGAAAGGACGGCCCAGAGCAGCGGGGCGGACCGCTGAGATGACGGTCGCAGATGATGAGGCCGCCAGGCTCGCGGCCCTCGATAGCTATGGCGTCCTCGACACCCCGCCTGAGGAGGGCTTCGACGAGGTGGCGCGGCTCGCCTCCGCTGTCTGCGGCACGCCCATCGCGGTGGTGAACCTGATCGGTGAGGGGCGACAGTTCTTCAAGGCCGAGGTCGGGCTCGGAGTGCGCTCGACGCCACTGGAGAGCTCCTTCTGCGCCAAGGCGATCCTGGAGGACGAGTTCCTGATCGTCCCGGACGCGACCAAGGACCCACGGTTCATTTGCAATCCCCTCGTCACCGGCGAGCCTGGCCTGCGCTTCTACGCCGGGGCGCTGCTGAGGACAGAGGAGGGCCACGCGGTTGGCACCGTCTGCGTGCTCGATTTCCAGCCGCGCGAACTGACGACGTTGCAGGAACAGACCCTCAGGGTTCTCGCGTGTCCGCCGTCAGCACTCCTGAGACAGATTGAGGGTCTTCACGAACGGAGGATGGCTGGTTCATCGTAGCCCCCAGGAGCGAAGATGAAACAGACGTCCGGGCCGGCGCGGAAGCCGGCAGAAGCCGTGATCAAGGATATCCGCCGCGCGACACGCCGGCAGTTCTCGGCCGAGGAGAAGATCCGCATCGTGCTGGAAGGGCTGCGCGGTGAGGACAGCATCGCCGAGCTGTGCCGGCGTGAGGGCATCGCCAGCTCGATGTACTATGGCTGGTCCAAGGAGTTCCTGGAAGCCGGCAAGAAGCGGCTGGCCGGCGACACGGCCCGTGCCGCGACCGCCGACGAGGTCAAGGACCTGCGTCGCGAGGCGGGTGCGCTGAAGGAAGTCGTGGCCGACCTCGTGCTGGAGAACCGCCTGCTCAAAAACAGCATGACCGCGGCTGGGGGCGACGAGGCATGAGGTACCCGGCCTCTGAGAAGCTGGAGATCATCCAGTTGGTCGAGCAGTCTCACCTGCCGGTGCGTGCTACCCTGGAGAAGCTCGCCATCCCGCGCGCCACCTTCTACCGCTGGTATGACGCCTTCCAGTGCGGCGGCCCCGAGGCATTGGCGGATCGTCCCTCGCGGCCCAGCCGGGTCTGGAACCGTCTGCCGGCAGAGATCCGCGAGCAGATCGTCGCCCTCGCACTGGAGGAGCCAGAGCTCAGCCCGCGCGAACTGGCGGTGCGCTTCACCGACGAGCGGCGCTACTTCGTCTCGGAAGCCACCGTCTACCGCCTGCTCAAAGCCCAGGACCTGATCACCAGCCCGGCCTACATCGTCGTCAAAGCCGCCGATGCGTTCCACGACAAGACGACCGCGCCCAACCAGCTCTGGCAGACGGACTTCACCTACCTGAAGGTGGTCGGCTGGGGCTGGTACTACCTCTCGACCGTGCTCGACGACTTCTCGCGCTACATCGTGGCGTGGAAGCTGTGCACGACGATGCAGGTCGGCGACGTCACCGCCACGCTCGACCTTGCGCTGACCGCCGCTGGCCTCGATCAGGTGCAGGTGGTGCATCGCCCGAGGCTGCTGACCGACAATGGATCGAGCTACGTCGCGGGTGATCTGGCCGACTGGCTCGGCAGCCGGGGTATGACCCACATCCGCGGTGCCCCGCGCCATCCGCAGACGCAGGGCAAGATTGAGCGCTGGCACCAGACGCTCAAGAACCGCATTCTACTCGAACACGCCTACCTGCCCGGCGAATCGGAGGCGCGGGTTGCCGCCTTTGTCGAGCACTACAACCACGCTCGGGCTCACGAGAGCCTGGGCAACCTCACCCCTGCCGACGTCTACTTCGGCCGCGGCGAGGCCATCCTGCAGGAGCGGGCGCGGATCAAGCGTCAGACCCTCATGGACCGCCGCTTGCGTCACCACGCGCAGGCTGCCTAACCTCTCAACCAAGGTGGACCAGAGCCTCCGTTCCTGAGCACCGCAAACCGTCTCAAATCATCTGACGACGGACATTTGTCAAACATATACGGTATTCTCATATGTACGGCGCAGGCGCAGAGGCCGCATGGCATAATCTGCGAAGAGCGTCATAATATCAGATCGCATGGCTCGAACTATAATTACCAGCACAATGCCGAAATAATCTTCAATACTTAAAAAAATTATTCGATATTATTTGCATAATTTGCGCGAAGATTTGTCGTTGCAGCCAGGTAAATTTTTCGGAGGCGTATAATTACCCTAATCGAGTCGCCCCAAGACGCTTGCATGGCAGCCGCTTGCAATTAGAACATAAAGCGAACAAACTGATAATGTGCCTCATCGGCAGCTCCTGACAGAGGTCAGGTGCAACGGATCAGTCACTCAAATGCGCGATCATGCCGTTCTCCCGTACGCGTTGCGTCGCAGGCCAGAGCCGGGGCAAATGGGGGAGTGTCGCGTCAGTCGGGAACCCATGATGGAAGATTACGACAAGCTGAGTCGCGAGGACCTGATCAGGGCGCTGATGGACCGCGACAGCCAGGACCTCGGCGGCATCCGCATGTCCTACCCCGGGCAGCGGCCGCCTTGGCAGATCGTGCGGCAGGTCCAACCCCGGTCGCAACGCATTGAGCGCAAGCTCTGTCACGGCACCGAGGCCGAGCAGTGCGAGAACCTCGTGATCGAGGGCGAGAACTTGCAGGCTATGGTCAGCCTCTACAAGTATCGCGGACAGGTCGATTTAATCGTCACGGACCCGCCCTTCAACACTGGCAAGGACTTCCGATACAACGACCGCTGGGACGAAGACCCCAACGACCCTGACCTCGGCAAGCTCGTCCCAACGGACGACGGGTCGCGCCACTCGAAGTGGCTGCGTTTCATGGTCCCGCGCATCTGGGTGATGCGTGAGATGCTCAAGCCGACTGGCGTCCTGGCAATCTGCATCGACCACCGCGAGCTCTTCCGACTTGGCATGTTGCTCGACGAGATTTTTGGTGAAAGCAATCGGCTAGCCATCATTAACTGGCAGAAGACCACGTCCAAGAACGACGCGAAACATGTTTCCAACACGACCGAGTACGTGCTGGTCTACGCCAAGAACGAGGAGCGGGTAAAGACCGGCTTGTTGGAGCGGACCCACAAGACCAACAAACGTTTCAACAACGCCGACAACGACCCGGATGGGGACTGGCAGTGGGGGGACCTGACGGCGGCCACACAGTCGGCGTCCACGGTCTTCTCAATCCAGTCCCCCTTCACGGGCGAGCTCTTTGATCCCGGTCGGCGCGCCTGGGCGAATCGCAAGTCGCAGATCAAGGAATGGCTGGAACTCTGGGGCACGCCGTACCAGGAGGTTGATCTGGGCGACGGCATGGCGAAGGCGCTGGTGCTGAAAGGCTGGTCGCCGAAGGGGTCTGAGGACCGCCGGAGGGAGATCGTCCGGACGGCGTCGGCGAAGGCGCACGCCCGCCTCGCGCAGAACAACTGGCCTGTGCTCTACTTTGGGCAGGACGGCCTCGGCCGGCCGGCCAAGAAGCATCACATCAAGAAGCTGAAGGCCGGGGCGGTCCCGATCACCTTTTGGGTCGATGCGGAGGAGCCCCCAATTGAGATCGGCAGCACGTCATGGACCGCGTCCGAGAGTGGTCGCAGCCGTGAAGGTGTCGAAGAGCTTCAGGCCGTTCTCGGCAAGAGCGCAGCGTTCGAGACGGTGAAGCCGCTCAAGCTCATCCGCAAGATCATACAAATCTGGTGCCCGAAAAGCGGGATCGCGCTCGACCCCTTCGCGGGGACGGGGACGACGGGGCACGCCATCCTCCAACTGAACGCCGAGACGGGGGCCGAGCGCCGCTTCATCCTGATTGAGCAGGGGCGACCCGAGCGGGGGGATGCCTACGCGCGCACGCTCACCGCCGAACGCCTGAAGCGTGCGCTCGCCGGCGAGGTGGTCGACGACGCCGGCGAGATCGTTGCCGGAGCGTCACCGCTTCCCGGCGGGTTTCGCTTCTCGAAGCTCATGTCGAAGGTCGACGCGGCCGCGGTGCTCGCGCTTGAACGCGAGGAGATGATCGACCTCCTGCTGACCAGCCACTGGGACCGTGGCGAGCGCGGCGCGTCCCACCTGCAGCGCCTGCCGGCTGGTTCGCATCAGCATCTGTTCGCCCGCAGCGGCCGCGGCGAGGGCTACTTCCTCGTGTGGAACGGGCCCGACAAACCATCCGTACTGAATCGGGAGGCGTTCCGCGCCATCGCGAAGGAGGCACAGGAGGAGGGGCTGACCCAGCCGTTCCACGTTTACGCGCGCATCTCGACGTACAGTGGTCCAAACACGGAGTTCTACCAGATCCCGAACCGCATCCTTGAGAAGCTCGGCTTCAACGAGGCCTTCTCGCAGTACGGGACGGCCGTGGAAGCCCAGCAGGCCCGCGAGGACGCCGCATGAACATCGAGCTGCTCCCGTACCAGGCCCGTGCCGCCGACCAGATCGCCCGTCGTTATGCCACCCTGACCACGGACCCCGAACGCCCGTGGGAGAAGCAAAACTGGGCGACACCCTTCTACCAAGCGTTGTCGGCGCTGACCGGCTCCGGCAAGACGGCCATCTTGGCCGACGCGGTCGCGCAACTCCGGACGCAGATGGTGGGCGAGCCCATCGTTCTCTGGATTTCGAAGGCGAAGGCGGTGGTCGAGCAGACCTTCGCAAACTTGTCGTCCGGCGGAAAGTACAGGGGCTTGGTTGAGGGGTTTCTCGTTGAGCAGATGAGCAACATCGACGAGTCCCGGGTACGTGACGGCAGCCAGCCCGTGATCGCTCTAACGACCGTCGGCGCGTTCAATCAGGAGAAGCGGGGCGAGGGCTCACTTAAAGTCCACAAGGTCACGCGAGACAGCGGCGAGGCGTCGCTCTGGCACAGGCTGCGGGAGCGCAAGGACGCCGACGGCAATCGCCGTCCGTTGCTGATCGTGTACGACGAAGCGCAGAACCTCGCGGACCAGCAGGTCGACCTGCTGTTCGAGCTTGAACCCGACGCGATCCTCGTAGCATCGGCGACGATGAAGACGCCGGGCAAGCTGGGCCGGATCATCGACCGCCTAACCTACGCCGGGTGGACTGACGCTGTCGGCGACGGTGAGGACCAGCCAGAGCGCGGCTTGGTAACGGCGGTCCCGAGCGGTGCGGTTGTAGAGGCCGGCCTCGTGAAGCGCCAAGTCGTCCTCGGCGGCTACGCCACCGAGATGGAGACGGCGCTCAACGACATGATGGCTGAGTTCCGGGCAACGACCGAGAAGGCCATCGACCTTTCTGCCGGATTCCTACCTAAAGCGATCTACGTCTGCCGCACCAACATCAACGCGGAGGACGGCAGCACGGACATGCCCACGAAGCCGTTTCGGGAACGCAAGGCGCCTCCGATCCTGATCTGGCGTCACCTTGTCGAGCAACTCGGCGTAGACCCCACCGAAATCGCGGTCTACTGCGACCTCAAGCTCGACCGAAAGTACAACCCGCCCCCGCCCGGCTTCGTCCTCTTCTCGGGCGGCGAGGACGACTTCGCGGCCTTCAGCGAGGGGCCGTACAGGC
This sequence comes from Methylorubrum subtropicum, assembly GCF_038442325.1. Lineage (NCBI taxonomy): Bacteria > Pseudomonadati > Pseudomonadota > Alphaproteobacteria > Hyphomicrobiales > Methylobacteriaceae > Methylorubrum > Methylorubrum subtropicum. The sequence continues at coordinate 30,928 of NZ_JBBXMW010000014.1, forward strand.
ATATCATCTTCAACCTGTCCCTCCAGGAGGGGTGGGACGATCCGGCGTGCGCCTTCGCCTACATTGACAAGAGTATGGGCAGCGCCATTCAAGCTGAGCAGGTCATCGGTCGCGTACTCCGGCAGCCCGGCGCCCGGCACTATCCCGACCCCGATTTGAACACTGCGAATTTCTACATTCGCATCGACAATAGGCAGGAGTTTCCCCGTATCCTAGAGGCAGTTCGTCGGAAGGTCGCTGCGGAGATGCCAGAAGTGAAGCTCGAAGGCTTCAGTGATCCGCGTGAGCGCAGTCGGGCAAGGCTTGAACCCAAGTCGGTTTTGACCATCCCGGAGATCCACATTGACGCCGACGACGCTGTTGGGCCGCTGCAGGAGGTCATCTCCCTGATCCCCGACTATACGCGGGATGCAGTCAACGTGGTGGGGCCCGGCGAGCTAACCCGCGCGCGCCAGCGGGTCGGAGACGGTTCGGCGGCGGAAATTGTAACCGAGCAACGGGAGCACTCGAACCGTGTGGTCGCGCGGTGGGTAGTGCGAAGGGCTATGCAGGCGAGCTACCCAGAGGCGGCGAAGACGGTGGACTGGGCGGACCCCCGGTTTGAGGCCCTGGTTGAGATCACCAGCCGCGCGGCTGCGGACCTTAGGGACCGCGCCGAGCGCCTCGTTGATACCTTCATCGACAACGCTGACCTGACGTTCGAGGACAGCAACCCGTACACCGTCGCGTCCGTGCTCACCAAACCGGACAAGGTCGAGCCTTTCCTGAACGCAGGACATAAGGGCTACAGCGACCTCAGCGACATTGAGATGGAGTGTGCCAAGGCCATCGACGCGCTCGGCCTGACCTGGGTGCGCAACCCATCGAACGGCGGCTACTCGATTCCGCTTTTGGAAAAGGGAGGCTCGCGTCGTTTTTATCCAGACTTCGTTGTTTGGAAGGACGACCTTGTCTACGCGCTCGACCCCAAAGGCAAGCACTTGATCAAAAACGACGCTTCTGTGAAGCTGATGTCGATCCGCGACGAGACTGGTAAGGAGCGGGTGCTGGTCCGTCTGATTACCGAGGGCAAATGGAAGTACGACCCAATCCGAGAGGGAACCCGTGATGGGTTCTCGGTATGGCGGATAAACGCGGCCGGGAAGCCACGCTGCACGCACCACGACACGATGGAGGCGGCCGTTAGGAAGGCTCTCGACTTGTGATGCCGCTGTGGTTCATCGCTCCTTCCGGTGACAGCGACGCTGTACGTATTAATTGGACGCGGGAGGTGCTCATAGAGTCAGGGGGCCGGGTAGCCAATCTTTGTCGTTTGCTGACCTCACCCAGAATGGAAAATAATGTGATAACCAAAAAAAGCGAAAGAAGATCAAGATTGCTGTCTGATTGATGCTACCCCCAATCCAGTCCGCGTAGGCCTTGAGCGAACTCAGCATCCAGGTCTGATGTAACCTCGGACGGTTGCCCTTCAATTATCCGATCTACCGCGGCGTATTCGATCTAGTTTCTAGAGGTCGCCTGCAATTGGCGAACTTTACTTCCGACATCGAAGTCCAATGCGCGCAACCGCATGAACGCGCGTTCTCAGAGTGCGCGTCGGCGCCGAGCGTTTGCTTGGCTCCTCAATCGCTTAGCGGCAGCTTGACGGAAGCCCTCTACGGGTACACCCATGAGCGCCAGAGCTCGACGATCATGGCACGACGTTAGGTCTGTTCACGACCAATGGCCCTGACGGAATCTTCTCGAGCTCGCGCTTCATCGCCCTAACGTCGTACTCGCCGTACTGATCACCAACGGAGCGATGCGCGTGACCGGTGATAGCATCGGTCACATCGCTGGCGAGGCCGTGGTTGCGCGCGAGCGTCTTGAACCGGTGCCGCCAGGAATGATTCGGTGCAAGCCGTGAGTCGGTTAGCCCAAGGCTGCGCACCCATCGCCCAAGGATTTTAGTACCGTTGCCGCCGCGCTTGCCGAACTTGTCTGGTGGCAAGTCGGGGAACAGCGGACCGACCCCGCGCCCGCGCACATAGTCGAGGAGGCCTGCGGCGATGAGCGCCGAGTGCAGGGGCACTGTGCGCTCCGAACCGACATTTTTAAGCGAGCCGGCCTCGGCATCGAAGCGCATCACCGCGACGCCGTCGATTTCGCTGAAATCCCCAACGCGTAATTGGCAGACCTCCGACAGCCGAGCGCCCGAGTATGCGCACACCAGCGGCACCCACCGCTTGACCGGGTCGCGCTCGCCCGCCGCTGCCGCGAGGATCTGAGCCGCCTCGGCGTCCTTGAAGCCGCGCTTGCCCTGGCCCGGCTTCTGCTTGACGCTGATGGTGATGCGCTCGGCTGGGTTCTCGGGAAGCCGTCTGTTGTCGACACCCCAGCGCAGCACCGCCCGCACCGGCGCCAAACGGCTCTCACGGATGGTCTTCGCGGATAGTCCCGATGCGACGAGGCTGTCCTTCCAGGCGACGAGCTTGTCGGCTGTGACCCGCGTGGCATCGTCGTCGCCGAGGAACACGGCAAGCTGCTGCATGACCCGCGTCCAGTCGTAGACCGTCTTCTCCACCGGCTTGCGCTCGGCAGCCCACCCCTTCACCAGGTCGTCGAATAGGACCTTTGCCGTCGGCGTCGGGCGCGGCACGGGCGGTCGACCCGCGAACGGTGCACGCTCAGGCAGCGTCTGCGCCGCGTCGCCGAGCGCGTGCCGTTCGAGGGTCAGGCTCGCGCGCTGAATCGCTGCCGCGACCGCCTGAGCCAGCGTGCGGCGTCCGTCAGCGTCGAGCTGCAGGCCCTTTTTCGTGATCAGGAAGTCGGCCTGCTTGAGGCACCACGCCTCCATGTCGTCCTCCCCCCGGTCGGCGTAGGCGCCATGCAGAACCTGATGGACGACGTCGGGACGGCCCCACAGCCCGACCCGGCGGGGCTGCCACAGGCGCGCGAAAAGGTCAGTACGCCAAAAATTCTGGCTCGGGTTGTCGCGGTGCAGGGCGATCCAACGGTCGTGGGCCGGGGCGGCTAGTTCGTGCGCCTCGCGCTCGCTCAGCTCCTGCGGGCCAGATGCAAGCGTCGCCCAGCGCGCCTCGATCTCGCGGATCGCATCAGCGAATCGGGCGCGGGCGACCTCGGCATCCTTCGTGCGCAGGCTGAGCTTTTCGATGGCTCGGCCGACAAGCGGCTGCAGCTGAGCAGGGACGGCCTTGCGGACGTAGTAGATGCCGCTGTCGGGATGCTTCCAGGGACGTGCCATCGGTAAGGGCATATGTACCACCCGAATGTACCAGTCGGGCCGTACGAACACGTTGCGTATCAGCAACTTACCGTGACGATTAAGCTTTTAGCAAGACTGGCGGAGAGGGGGTCAGCCAACGGCCCGAAGCAGGCCGACTGAAAGGCAAGCCGGACCAACGGCATAACGGTTCGTCGCTCCGCCTGCTGTATGACGCAAGGAATGACGGTGCGGCTCGCGCCGTTGAGACCATCGAACAGAAGCGCGTGCGCATCTGGTGCCGCAAGCTCAGGCTCTACGGATCAGCCGGCCCCGCTCCCCTCGGCGCTACGCCGCCGCGCATTGGACCCCAGCGCCAAGCCCCGCAGCGGCCGAAGGTCAGCGCCCTCCCCGAACTTCATGTTGATGACCTTGAGCGCCTATGGTCTCACGTCGAGCTTCACGGGCCCAACGAATGCTGGCCGTGGACGGCGGCCAAATCATCCAAGGGCTACGGTCGCTTCAAGGTCGCCGGGAAGCTCTATTCCCCGCACCGGCTGATCTACGCGCAGTACCGCGAGCCCATCGTGAACGTGCAGGAGCGCCACGGGTCCGTGGTCATGCACTCCTGCGACAACCCGGCCTGCTGCAACCCCAAGCACCTATCCCTTGGCCGTCAGGTCGAGAACGTCGCCGACATGATCGCGAAGGGTCGCGGCGGCTGGAGGCGGTCGTCATCCACCGCGGCAGATAAGTCGGAGGCCAGCCATGCCGTTTGATCCCGAAGCCGTTGCCAGGGCGTTCCCGGCCGGCCCCCTCCCTCTGACCGGGGAGGCAAGCGCATGATCTCGCTCTCCACCCTGTTTCGCCTCTTCGGCGGTCGCTGCTTCTACTGCAACTGCGAGACGTGGCTGCCGATGGCGGCGAGCCGCGCCAAAATGAAACGACGGTTCGGTATCGCAACGAACGCGCCGGGCTCGGCGAAGGCGATGGAGTACCGCCGGGCGACCCGAGAGCATGTCGTCCGCGTCGCTGATGGCGGCACAAACGGATGGCGCAACCTCGTGCTGTGCTGCCGGTTCTGCAACGAGTCGCGAGGGACGACGCCCTCCGACGAATACAAGGCTGTCGTCGCCGCAGCAATCCAGGCCGGTCTGCATCCGAACCACGGCGCACCGCTGGCGCTGCCGAAAAAGGCGCTGCGCCGCGCGCGCCGCGAGATCGGGATGTACGGCCCGGAGGCGAGCCATGCCAACTAGCCTCGCTCCTAAAGGCTTTGCCAGGGCGTTCTCCGCCCGGCCTCTCTCCTGCGCAGGGAGGGGGTGATGGCCGCCAAACGCCCCCTTCACGTCGGCTGCTCGCCGCTCACGAAGAGGATCTACGCCGGCAGCAAAAGCGCGGACGGCAAGCTCTGGCTGAGCGATCAGACCGACGTGACGACGGAAGCGTTGCTGGCCGTCGTTGAGGCAATCGGCCCTGGCTACAAGCAGGCCCTCATAGCTACGAACGGCGGCCCGTCATTTGAGATTGAGGTGCGGCAGATACCCGCGCCCGAGTCGGCGACGGAGGCCAAGCCATGACCCCGCGTCAACTAGAACTCGCTCGCCACGCGCTCGGCCTGCCGAACCGCACGCGCCGATCCTACCGCAACCGCTTCCTCGCGGGCGGCGAAAGTCCCGAATGGCGCGCCATGGTGGCCGCTGGCCAAGCTGAGCGTGCTGAGCCGGATGAGCATGGCCGCACATGGTTCTGGCTGACCACGGCAGGAGCGCTCGCTGCACTCGGCAAGGGTGAGCGCCTGTGCCCCGAGGATTTCCCGCCGGCTGAGGTTCGTCGGGCGCGCAAATCTATTCCCACCCCGTCATCCACCACAGCAGAGCAGGGAGCCTGAGATATGGGACAGACCTTCGCAATCGGCGACATCCACGGTCGCTTCGACCTGTTCACCCGTGCCGTTGACGAGATCAGTCGGCGCGGCGGTGGGACCGTCGTCTTTCTCGGCGACTACGTGGATCGCGGGCCGCAGAGCCGCGAGGTGATCGAGTCCCTGATGGCCGGGCCGCCGGAAGGGCAGGAATGGGTCTGCCTCAAGGGCAACCACGAGGACATGATGGTGCAGACCGTCATGGAGCCCTTGGAGCCGGAATGGTGGATCGGCAACGGCGGCGGCGCAACCGTCGCGTCCTACGGCGGGGCGGTGCCGCTCGCGCATGTCCGGTGGGCCGCAAGCCTGCCGCTGAGCCGCGAGACCCGACACCGCATCTTCTGTCATGCAGGCGGCGATCCGAGCTTCGGCATGGCCGATCAGACCGAGAAGTCACTGCTCTGGTTCCGGTGCCCGCGCGGCGTGGACTACAGCATTGACGGCAAGCACGTCGTTCACGGCCACACGCCGTTCACCGACGGCCCGGTCTGCCTGCCGAACCGGACCAACCTCGACACAGGCGCCTTCGCGTCGGGGCGGCTGTCGGTCGCCTGCTTCGACGATGACACGCCCGGCGGGCCTATCGAGGCGTTCGTCGTGACGATGGACGGCGCCCATTCCCTCTCCCCACAGATCGCCCCTGACCGGCTTCCTGTGTGCGGCACGGGGAGGGAAGGGTGATGGACCTTGATCCTCGAACCGGCAACTGGCGCGGCATCCACTCCGCGCCGAGAGACGGCAGCCTGATCTGGGTCATGGACCCAAACTGCGGCGCCTTTGTCATGCGGTGGGACGATGAGGAGACCAACCCGATGTTCTCGGACGCGACCGGCATGTGGGTAGCGAGCGACGGCAGCATGACGTGGTGCGAGGATACCGATGCCGGGCCGACATGGTGGAAGCCCTGTGCGCAATAGGCCCTCACCACCCCTCCCCTCTCCACAGCACAGCAGGAGGCTTGAGCCATGGGCTTGCCCTCGAACTTTGAGGCCGAAGTGAAGCGCCGCTTGGCTGGCATTCACGGGCTCTTCCGATCCGAGATGAAGGTGCTGCTGCTGATCGACAGCGGCGACGCCGAGACCTCTCTAATGATCGGCAACGCCGACAGCGAGACCGCCATCCAACGCATCCGGGAGCTTGAGGCGATAGCGGCTCCCGATGGCCCCGACCCCTCCGCCCGGCCCGCGCCTCTCGCTAGGGAGGGGAGCCATGGGTGAGAGAGGTTCAGGGCGCGCCCCGATGGGGACGGGCTCTTGCCGTTCCGGCGATGCCGCCGCAGCGTCATCGTCCCTGCGGGACGGCGATCCCTCGCGCAGCGGCTTCACTCAGGATGACCGCATCGCCGAGATGTTCTTCGACCTCGCCAACGAGGCCGACGACTGCATCGACCCCAAAACATGCCCACGAGCATCCGTCGATTTCAAGCGAATAGCGGATCGAGCCGCAGCTTACGGCTATCTGTTTTACGGCGGCGAGCGCCCTGCGTCAGCGATGGAAGCCGAAGGCCGAGATGCGCAGCAGCTCGGGGCGAAGCCCGACAGCGCGATCGGCAACGCCGAGACGCCCAACCCCCTCCCCCAAAACCACCACGACCGATCAGGGACGGGATCTGAGGTGAAGGAGGATTGAGGATGGACCTGACCGAATTTGCTCGTTTCTACGCACAGTCCGTCAAGCGCCTCGTGCGCTGCCCCTGGAACCCGTTCCCTGCGTGGAGCCCGTGGGGGCAGCAGATCGACCAAGCCTATGGGGACGATCTGGCACGCGCTGAGATGGACCGAAGCATTCATGCTGGCCGAAAGCCCGGTATTATGCAGCAAGCTCACCTAAAAGCGTTGAGGTGAGCGCCCGGAAGGCCGCGCAGAGCGGGTGTTGACTTTTTTCCAGTTTTGCTATGTTTTGTTGAAATACGCACTTTTCAACGGGGGCGACATGCCCGAGGCAGACAATCCGGCCCAAGCGCTAATCGACCACGAGTTCCCGACGCGCCTCAGGCCTCTTATTGGACCCGCCCTTAAGCGGGCGTATGGTGCCGCCGATAGTCTTATCGTTCGGACAGAGTTTCTCGACAACCCGAGCGGTCGATACCAACGCGGTGATCTGATCTGCAAGGCGGCAGAGCACGAATTTAAGAAGCTGATAGAGGCTGGCTCTTTGCCGTTCGAGCCGTCTTGGGAAAATTATGCTTCTCCGACAGGAAAACACTTGGTCATGCGAGGGAGATATTCTCGCATCACTATCAATCAGGTGGAAAAGCCCGATCTTGCGCCGCGCCGCGCAGTATTTCGCGACAATTTTGGCGCTACGAATGCGTCATACTTATTCCCGGAATGGAACAAGTCGCTCAAGGACGAGCAAAACCGGAAGCATATCATTTTGCTTCATGGGCACCGGGAATTGACTTTCGCCACTTTGGGCTTGCCGCATCCGAAGCGAGCCAAGCTCATCTGGGGGACGCCAAACCTCTTGCCAAAAGCGTCAGATGTCGAGGATGAGAAGCCCGATGCGGCGACGAGCGTTCCCCCGGAAGAGGGACCGACCCATTCGCCCGATCCCGAAGCTATCGAAAATCTCCTGAAGCTCATCCGCGACCAAACTTAATGCGCAACGTTGTCCGCTTCCCAGATCGAACCGGTGGGTTCGTGCCTCAGCGTCTCTCGGAAGCCCGAGTGGCGGTGGCAACGTCGCGCGCTGACCTCGCGCGCCAGCTTGGGATCACCGGCCAAGCAATCGCCTACTACGAGGCCGGGGATCGACGGCCCGACATGGACGTGCTGCTGAAGATCGCAGACATTCTTAATCAACCTGTTTCGTTCTTCCTGAAGCCAACCAAATCCATTGAAGGCGTGCGCGGCGCACGATATTTCAGAAGTGTCGGACCAAAAACAAATAAGGTCAACGCTGCTCTTGAGGCTAAAACAAAATGGCTTTGGGAGCTTTTACAATTTATTATGCGGCATGTTAAGCTGCCTACGCCGAACATTCCGCTTATTGATGAGCGGTATGATATCGACAGCTTGAGCTTTGAGGATGTCGAAGAAATTGCTAGGTGCGTTCGCCGTCATTGGAGCCTGGGCGACGGCCCCATCGCAAACATGATTGCTTTGCTAGAGACGCACGGCATTATAGTATCAAGATTTACTATGGGGTCGGAGAAAATTGATGCCTTTTCATGCTGGATTGAGGGGCGGCCTTACATTTTGCTTGGCTCGGACAAGTCATCCTGCGCGCGATCACGCTTTGATGCCGCTCACGAGTTGGGCCACATCGTGCTTCATAGGCACATCACACAGGAAGATGTCGAAGCTAAATCAATTCGGGACAGAATTGAGCGTGAGGCAAATTGGTTCGCGGGAGCATTCCTGCTTCCGAAGGAATCAATATTGGCAGAGTTCTACTCTACTCGCACGGCGCACCTCATCGGCCTTAAAAAGCGTTGGCGAGTTTCTATGCAAGCCATCGCACATCGATGCAAGAACTTAGGCGTACTAGACGAAGGTCAATACATCGCCTTTAGAAAATACCTTGCCGTGAAGGGCGAGCTTAAAGTTGAGCCATTGGATAATGAGCTTCCGTTAGAGATGCCCGGACTACTAATAAAAGCATGGGCCTTGCTTGTGCAAAGAGGCATCATTCATGAAAACGGGGCAGAGGAAGCAATAGGGTTTTCGCTAGATATGGTGCAAAAGCTTTGTGGATATATGCCTGAGCAGAAGGCAGAAGTTCCAACCTTGCAAATTTTGAACAAAGGTCGCTCTCCGGCATAGGTTCGAGCCAGGAGAGAAAAGCAGTCGGGCCGGAATCACCTCCGGCAAGAGGCAACCCGGCCCGGGAGGCTGACGCGCACGAAGCGGAGGCCGGTTTGCCGCGGGCCGGGCTCACCAAAAGCGCCGTGGCATAGCCTCAAGGGATGACCGAACGAGACCCGACCGCTGATCCCGACGCCGAGGTCTGGTCGTACACCTTCGGCGAGCGCGGGCCGGATTTCCTCCTCACGGTTCGAGGGGAGGCCATCGGACGCGTCTACCTCGTCACCTACCCGGCCGGTCCGACATGGCTATGGGCGATCCACTGCTCGCGGCGCTTCGTCGCTGTCTGGAAGCCGCATATCCCGATCGGCGGAGAGGTCAGGACAAAGGCCGAGGCCGTCGCTGCGTTACGGGGCGCGTGGGAGATCGAGCGAGAATGGCGGTGCGAGCTGCGGGAAGCGAGCGCGACGACGCACGGGTGCTGGCCGCCGGAGGCGCTCCGGGCGGCCTGGCGCGGATACGAAAACCCCCGCTCCAGCTGAGCCGGGCGGGGCGATGGAGGGTGCTATGATTGAAGATGAGCTTACTGATAACTTAAAGGTCGGCGCCTTCTATTGGGTGCTTCCCGTTCTTGATCCGGATACGGAAGAGACTTGGTGGAACGATTGCATGCCAGCACGCTACGCAGGCAATGGACAGTGGTGGTATCTCGACCACGAAGGTGTTTCCGACTGGCCTGTTCGGTGGGTCGGTCCAGAGATCGTGAAGCCGTAAGTGTAGTCGCGCAGGGCCAGGAACAAAAAAGGCGCCGCGGCTGAGGACCGGGGCGCCTTGTGGCGGGCGAAGGGATCGGGCGGCTACGTCGTCCGCTTCTCCCGGTCAGCGTCGTCTAGCGCCCGCTCAATGAGCAGCCGCGCGGCTTCCGACTTGTTCGGAATGGGCCGCTGCCGCGCTCGCCACTCCTCCACGCGCTGAAGAAGCTCCTCGGTCGCAATCACGTTGATGCGGCCCGACGGGCTGTCCTTGCTCAGCTTCGGCGGCACGGTCGTCCCTGAAAAATCTCCTGGCGATCCCATAGCCCTGCCTTGCGCGTTCGTCTATCATGTCATAATGTCAGAATGCACGTTATGGCACAAGGACCGATGCCATGTTCGTTTGGGACGTCGCCGACCGGGCGCTCGACATGATCGGGCTGGGAACGGTGATCTATTGGACCGTCAAAGGCACCCTCTGGGTGTCGCGTCGAGGCAGAAGAGCATGAGCAGCATCGCCAAATTGGGCGGCGCCCTCTGCATTTTGGGGCTCTGGGCCTCGTGCATCGCGGCCTGGGTCACGCACGTCGTGGTCTGCATAAAAGCGTCGGCGTGGGTGCTCCTCGCCTTCGGCTGCATCGTCGCCCCAGTCGGCGTCGTTCACGGCGTCGGCGTCTGGCTCGGCGTCTTCTGACACCCGCCGCAGGGCCGGGATCGCCCTGCACCCTTAACACGGAGACAAGCCATGCTCGGGGCATTCAAGCGCGCGTTCGGTGCCGGCGCTAAAGAGGTGCAGGCGAACTACAGCGAGAACAAGGACTATCTGGAGGCGGTCTGTGCGGCGGGCGCGCTCGTCGCCAATGCCGACGGCGAGATCGAGGACTCGGAGCGGTCCAAGATCGTCCGCACGCTCACGAACCATCCGACGCTCGGCAAGATGTACCAGCAGACGGCCATCGAGCAGGTCGCCGAGACCATGTTCAAGCGCGCCAAGGACGCTTCCGGCCGCCAGCAGCTCGCCCGCGAGCTGGACGACATCAAGACCCGGCCCAACGGCTCGCAGATGGCCGAAGACGTGTACCTCGTGGCGCTCGACATCGCGAACGCCGATGGCGAGCTGGAGCCGGAGGAAGAGGCGGTGCTGAAGAAGATCGCCGCCCGGCTCGGTGTGGACACCGCCAAGTTCGAGTTCTAGGCCGCGACGCCAGAAACGAAAAAGGGCCTGCGGTTCGCGCCGCAGGCCCTTTTTCTGTCCGGAGACCATCTCGGGCGGTCAGCCCCGGTCCCGCTCGTGCGACCGGTTCTCGACCGCCTGTTCGCGTTCGATCAGACCCAGGATTTCCGTCTGCCGCTTGGCCTCTTCCCGGATGATCCGCACGCACTCGGCGATGCGGCCGGTGTCCTCGGCCTGCCGCCGCGCAAGGTCGCGCAGCTCGCGCAGGATGTCGACGGTTTCGCGCGGCCCATGCAGGAACGGCGGCGGCACGTCGGCGATGGTGGCGGGCGCCGGCGCCGGTAGGTGCTCCTTATCGACCCGCGCCCGCGTCACCATCCACCCGATCAGCAGCATGGTGCAGCCGCCCACGAATACCTGAAGGAACTGCTGGGTCGCGATCACGTCCTTGAGAAACGTAACGAGCGCTTCCATTCACTCTAGACCCCCTCAAGTCTCGCAAGGGCCTGTCCGATGCGGCCCTTTCGCGAGGCGCCGTCCAGCACGGCTATGTAGACGGACAGAGCCTCAAACCCGGCCAGCGTGCCGAAGATCGAGATGCTGAGGCTGGGCGCGTGTGCCTCAGCGAAGGCGTCGTAGATCAGGGCAAAGCTGAACTGCCCCATGATGAAGCAGCCCACCGCGGCGCCGAACGCACGGGCATATGCGCCCTTCGGGCCGACCCGCGCGTTGTTGATGAAGCCGTTGAGGAACAGGGCCATCATGCGAACGGCCCCGACGGAGCCGAAAGCGAGCGCCATGTTGGCCTCGCTGAAGCCCATCTCGGCGATCGGGCGAAGAGCCAGCCGCTCCATCGTGTCGCCCGGCATCGCGAGCGTCAGCGCCATGAGCAGCATCATCGTCGCCATGCACCACTCGAACAGGCGATAGGTGCTGTAGGGGCCGGCAGGGTGCACAGGCAGGAGCGGGCGCGGGCGCTGCGGGTTCAGTCCAAGCATCCGGGCTCCAAGCCGGGCGACGGCCTCGGACGCAATCCTGCTTGCAGGCATCGCGGCATCCTGTCGTTTATGGCGTCAGCCATGTCGGGTGCGACCTCATGCGTCGTGCTCGGGATGGTCAGTGGGGCCGCCGTCGCTCCGCCAAGATAGGCGGCGTGCCCCACGCTGCTGCGGGCGAGGCTCAGCCCCGCGCCGCGAGATCAGGGCCCGCCGGCGCATCGGCTGCAGCCGGTAGGACGCCGGCCTTTTCCAGTGCCTTCGGTACCACGGCGTTGGCGTCGGCGCCCTCCTCGAGATGCAGGAGCCGGAACAGCTTACGGGCCACCTCGACCTCGCCGCCGGCCTCCTTCATCACCCACTTGCTCACCGCCGAGGCGTCGGCGCGGTCCACGCCGCGCTGAAGCGCGTTGGCGACGACCGCGGCGCCGACCGGGATGGACACGCTGGCGTCCTTGGTCGCGCCGGCCGTGGCGTTGATGCCGTAGTCGAACCACTTGCGCAGGGTGCGCTCGACCAGCGCCTCGGACAGAAACATCCGCCCGAGGGGGTAGAGCTTGGTCACGACGGCCAGCAGCGCCGCGGTCAGGACCGGCACGAGGATGTCGCGGGCTATCTCGGCGATGGCAACAACCCAGGGCCCCCACGAGAAGACGACGACGGGCTGGCCGTTGACGGTGACGGTCTCCGCCATGGCGGGGGCGCCGCCGATCAGCAGGAGCGCCGCCGCGCCGCAGGTGATGCAGGCGAGCCAGCACAGCCTGCGCAGAAAATCGGCCCACTCGCGGCTTTCGCGGTCGGCCCGCCGCTTAGTGCGCCAGACGTCGAAGGCGACGTAGGCGAAGGCCAGGGCGATGAAGCCGGCGAGCCACAGCCAGTCCTTGGCCGCCACAGGAGCGAGCGAGCATTCGGCGGCCATGGCGGGAGAGCAGACGCAGGCGAGCGCCAGCGCCGCGAGAGAAATCGCGCGGATCATGGTGGTGTCTCTCGATGTGGAAGGGGTGCGCGGCTGGTCCGGCGCGCTCGGGTTGTGCTAGCGTTCGGGCTCGGCGCGGCGGCGGGGGAAGCAGACCCGCGGAATTTCCGATTGCCAGGGTGGACCGTTCCGGCAGCCACGAGCGTCCTCGAACGACAAGACTGCCACCGGCTGGAGTAGCGACCAGCCCGCGCCGATTACGCCTCGCTCACCCCCGCCTTCGCCCCCGCAATCGTCGTCGGCAGCGTGTGCGGGGCGGGCAGCGGAACGTCGGCCGGCCAGCGGAAGGACGTGATTTCGGAGCGCTTGAAGGCCGCCACGTTCACGGCGTCGGCTTGATTGCCGCCCAAGCCGAAAACGTGATCCTTGTTGGCGCCGACGACGAGGAAGACGTGCCCCTGCCAGGCGCTGTTGCCGCGCTTCTTCGTGGCGATGCAGCCGAGGGCCGGGCCCTTCAGCCCGACACCGTAGGCCTCGTAGGACCGGGCCGCGAGGCTACCCGAGGCGGCGTGGCCGGCTCGCCTCAGCACAGCCCCCACGAACGCGGCGCACCACGCCGTGGAATCGGTCTTGATGCCGGGGAAGCCCGCATCGGCGAACAGGCGCACGATCTCGGGGTTGTTGGCCGCGCCCTTGCCCTCCTTCAGGCCGTTCAGCGCCTCGGCCAGCACGAGCCAGCCGGGCTTCTCGACCGATGCGCGCCGCTCGGACAGGTCGGCGCCCTGGAGCGCTGCCTGCGTCTTCGGCCCCGCGATCCCGTCCGGCACCAGCCCGGCCGAACGCTGGAACGCGGTCACGGACGCGATCGTCTTCGGCCCGGCATCGCCATCGGCGCCGGCGGGCCCGAGGTCATACCCGCGCGCGATCAGAGCGCGCTGGATCTCAGCAACGGTCATAGACTTGGCTCCGCAGTTGCCTAGAATGGCAGTCTGATTTGGCGTTGAGGATTTTTACTATGCTTCAGCTTGAAGACGAGCTTGCCAGCCTGCTTCGCCGAAGGTTCGAAAACAAAGTTCAAATTAACGAAAAAACAGGGTGCTGGGAGTGGACCGGTTCAATAACCCCAACAGGCTACGGTCGCTTTAGCTGGCCTAGGCCGCGTTCTGTTGTGCTTGCTCACAGAGCTTCTGTAGTTCTGTACAAAGCTGAAGACCCAAGAGGGAAAGATGTTTGCCATCGGTGCGACAACAGAGCTTGCGTGAACCCGGATCACCTTTTCCTAGGAACACGCTTGGACAACGTCGCAGATGCACGCGCGAAGGGCCGAACCCTGCAAGGAGTTCGATCGCCGAACGCCAAGCTCACCGATGAGGACGTGAGGGAGATCGTGGCCGACATGCGGCCGGGACGAAAAATTGCAGGCTCATATGGGGTCTCGCTTCGGCTCATTCAGGACATCAAGCACGGTCGCCGCTGGCAGCACGTGCTGCATCCCTAGCTCCAGCGTCGTCATGGTGGTGCTCTCCGGTGGTGGATCGTTCAGGAGCCGCCCGCGGGCGGCGGATCGGCTACAGGCCCGCGGCGCTGCGCCAAAGGTCGTCCATCTGCGCGTCGCTCCAGCCGAGGGCGTGGGCGAGCGCCAGGGTGCTCGGGTGGGCGCGCTCGAACGTCGTCGCGCCGCTCACCTGCATGTCCGCGGCGAACCGCTCATCCGGGTCGGGAATCGCGTCGATCGCGGCCTGGAGCGCCGCCGGCACCTCGCCGCGCTTCACGAACTCCAGTGCCTCCGGCCGGGTGATGACCCCCATTGCGGCGAGCGCCTGCGCGAACTGTCGATCCGAGATCAAGGCCGGCACGGGAGGCGACGCCGGCTGCTCGGGATCGTGCGCGGCGACCACCGCCTCGATCCGCGCGCGCTCGGCATCAGACAGGGCTGGATCGTAGATCACCCCCTCTTCGCTCCAAGAGAAGGGAAGGCCGGCGAGCCCGGCCGCGAGGACTTCATCTCCGAAAGAAGGTCCGATCATGATCAACCGATGCTCCCAAATAGCTGCCCGCCCAGCGTCGCCGTTCCGGCGCTAACAGATGCGCGAATGCTTATGACGCGCATCCCGTCCGGCCTCTGAACAATTACTCGCGGAGAGATCGGCACGTTACCCGTCCCACTGCCGCCAGTGATAGCCTGCGCGCTACCGAGACTACCGCCATCGACGCCGAGAGTAATGACGCTGTTACCACCGTTATTCACGATATTGCCGACGTAATAGATATCAACCGCATCGTCGGCAAAGGCTACGAGGTTAAACGAGAACGGGGCGATATCGACAGTCGAGGTAGATGACGTTGAGCCGGACCCGAAGCTGCCATTGGCAAGAAACTGAGGACGGTTAAGGTAAGACCTGACATAACGCTTGGCGCTGGAATTTGCGAACACGCCTCCGGTGTCCATGTAGATCATGCCGACAAGAGTACGCGTCGCGTCGCCGTTCTTCACTCTGATGCCGTTGGCACTGGCGACGTAATTGACGGTTGATCCCTCCATCATCATAGTCGCGCCGTTCATGTAGGCGTAGACATAATACAGGGTCGCCTCTGCCAGACCATCATTGGCGAGGTTCACGCCGCCGAAAGGAATGGGCCTGTTGAGGCCGTTTATCCAGATGAAGTTACCGCCGAACTGCTGTAGCCTGATCTGGGTTGTCGAGATATATTCCAGGCGACACTGCGTCTGAGGGATCAGCAGGTTGCCGTTGTTCGCCAGGGCGGCCTGGATCGCGGCACGGTCAGCTGCCGCCTGCAGCGCAACGACGTTGATGTCCGAGATGATCGCCGGAAAGTTCTGGACGTAGGCGAATCCATCAAAGTCCGCGAGCGTATAGGTGTTTCCGTTGACAGTGACGGGCCAAGTGGCGGTTCCGGGCATCAGATCAACTCCTCGATCGCCAGCGACCATGTATAGGGGGCATCGACCGAGGCGTTCGCGGTGACGATCTCGGACAGTTCGGTCATCGAGCCGTAGATCGTCCGGCGCAGGATCACATCGGCTTGGTCAGCCGGGTCGTAGATCATCAGCAGGTTGCCGGAGATGCCGACGCGGCGGTGCAGGTCGTAGATCGCGCCGTAGGCCTCGCCCTCGGTCGCGTGCTCGAACGAGGCGCGGAAGCCGCGAAAGTTCGGGCGCTTGTCGAACCATTTCTGCCCGCCGACGCTGGTGCTGACGCGGGTGGGATCGTTCCACTTCAGCGCGGCGCCGTAGGCCATGTTGTAGCGCGGTACGAAGGCAGCCCCGGCCATGAACCGGCCGATCTGGACGTAGCCGGCGGTGTTGGTCGCGTCGTCGACGTCGATGAACACGTAGCGGCCCGCCACAGGCGCAGGCGCTTGATAGTAGGTCACCTGCCCGGCCGGAAGTGGGTCGTCGCGGTAGCCGCTCCACGGGAATTGCCCCCAGGGCATCGAGCCGAAGACGATGTTGGGCGGGTAACCCGAAACGGTCGCGTCGATCAGCGGCGCCGAGCTGTCGGCGTTGTTCGATACCCGAAACCGCACCTTCGACTTCGCGGAGAGGTTCGAGCCGATCAACGCGAAGGACTGGAGCTGTCGTGCCTGTCCGAGGTCGCAGACGAAGCGGGTGGCGCTCGTCGCCGCCGAGGTCGAGCGGGCGACCTGCTTGGGCTGCTGCGTCAGCAGGTTCGTCAGCGGCAGGTTGGCGAACCACGATCCGCCGGAGAAGGCGCCGAGGTCGCTCGGGACATCGCTGAGGATCTGGAGATTTGCCATCAGCCCCAGAGCCCCAATTCGACTTCATAGGCGACCATGTCGGAGGTCACGTCGATCGCGCGGAAGGGCCGCCCGGCGGCGAGCCCGTAGCGCGGGTGCATGATCGTCACCGTGTCGGCGTTCTCGGTCGCCAGCGGCTGGACCTTGAGTCGAGCGCGGAAGTAGTCGCGCCGCGTCCCGAACAGGGTGAGCTGCCGATTGGCCTCGGCCTGCGCCGCACTCTGATCGTCGAACAGGCTGTCGACCTGAATCGGCTTCGAGAGCGGGTAGGCAGATTGCACCGCCGCGTTCTGAGCGGTTGCCGTGCGCCACTCGGTGGTGAAGAAGGTCTGGTTGGCCTGGGCCGCTCCCGCCAACTGATCGGTGCTCGAGGGGCGCCAGTTGCGGCGGTAGCGCACCAAGGCCTGCCAAGACGGCTCCTCGGTCGCGAGCCGGTCCATGCTCAGCACCTGCGTCGCATCGTAGGCTGCGATCGGTCCGGACGGCGACTCGACGCGCCCTGCCTCGAATTGGCCACTGCGGTCGAAGCCCCAATAGCAGCCGCAGCCGTCGGCGACCGCGTCGAGGATCTGGCCCGCGTTGCCGCCCTCGGCGATCCAATAGCCGATGGAGGCCGGCTGGACCGCATTGAGCGCGGCGAGCGCGGCGGCGTCGAACACGGTAATGCCCATGCGGGCGGCGATGTCGCGCAGGACGCCCGCCACAGTGCCCCACGGGCTGATCGTCCAGTCGGCATAGGTGCCGGACCCGCGGGTGCCGCTGACATCCACTGTGAGACTGGAGCCGGCGTAGCTCGTGATGTTGCCGTCCATGATCGTGCCGACCGGGTCGGCCGTCCTGGCGATCCGCACCCGCATGCCGACAGCGAGCGCAAGGCCGGCCGGGGCCGTGAACGTCTTCGCTCCGGTGCCGATGGTGTTGCTGCTGCTGCTGGTGGTCAAGAGGTACTGCCGCCCGATCACCTCGGCGGTGACGGGGCCGTTGAAGCTGCCGCCGAGCGTGATGGTGCTGGTGGCGAGATCGACGGTGTACTGGCCCGGCCCCGGATTGGGGGCGTACTGCAGCAGCGCGCCGCGATCATAGACCGTGAGCACGGCGACGCTCGGCCCGGTGCCGAAGGAGAACTGGTAGCGTCCGTCGGAGATGCCGAGGAAGATCGGCTCGATGTTCCGCAGGACACCGTAGCCGATGGGCCGACGCTTGCCCGCGAGATCGCTTGCACCTTCCGCGCCGCCTGTGCCGGCGAACTGCACTGGCTGGATTTCACGGTCCACGACGTAGGCCAAGTCGCGGAGGTTCACGGTGATGTCGGAATCACCGTAGCTGAGACCCTGCGCGGTGCCGTCGAAGATCAGGCCGTAGTCCGCGAGCGCGAAGCCCTCGCCGCCGAGGTAGACCCGCACCCGGCGTCCGCCCCAGGCGTAGGTGGCGAGCGCATCGAGGCCACCGTCGCCGTTGTTGAGCACGATCGCGCCCGCGGCCGGGATGGAGCGGCCGGACAGCTTGCCCGACGCGAACAGCGACCGGGAGAAGCTGTAGGGGCTGTTCAACCGCGCCTCGAAATACTGGTTCGATGGCGTGTCCGAGGGCTGGGTGACGAAGGCGTGGGTCGAGAGGTAGAGCGGTCGCACGATGCCCGCGGCCGAATCGTAGGGCTCAAGGATCACGAGAAATCGCTTCTCGGCCGCCGGGTTGGCGAGCAGATCGGTGAAGCGCGACATCAGCCGCGCCCCCCGGCTACGCCTGCGACCTTCCGCTCACGGCGGTTGTCGTCGCTGCGATGCTCGGCCGCTTCCTCGCGCACGCCTTCGGTGGCGGCCGCAACCTTGTTGGCGCCGGCCAGGGTGACACGCGCCTGCATCTCCTGCCCCGCCTTGTTCTCGCTGCGCAGCCGGGCCACCTCGGCGCGCAGCGCCCGCAGTTCACCGACCACGTCCCCGCCGCCGCCTACCGCGACCGGCACCGGGACGGGCATCGCCGGCACCGTCAGCGTGCGGTTGTCGTTCATGGCCTCCAGCAGCCCGGCGTTCATCCGAGCAGAAGCGGCGTTGACCACGAACTCGCCGTTGGAGAGGCGGGCGCTGATGCTGTCGGATGTGCCGGTGCCTGGACCGTTGACCCAACCGCCCGTCGCGTAGGTGTAGCTCGCGCCGGACTTGAGGCCGATGACCGTGTTGGCCGTGTTGAAGACGATCTTGTTCAGCGCCTCCACCATGTTGTTCTGCAACTTGAACCCGTTGATGTTGATGGGGTTCAGGAGGGAGAACTGCCCCTGAAGGGCCTTCAGCGTTCCTTCCTGCGTGGCCGACGATAACTTCAGCGTGTCGAGCGAAGCGGCAGCCAGGGCCAAATTCTTGTCAGATGTTTTTTGGAAATTGCTGATCGCCCCGAGCAATTCCTTTTGCTGCCTGCTGTAGCCGCCGATTGCGTCAAGGGTCTTTTTGCTCAGGCCGGTGTAGTCGTTGATCGTCTTGAGGAAGGCCTTCATGTCCGCGGCGAGCGTGTTGCCTGCGCCAACGGTCGTCTTCGTCTGATCGACCGCCGTCTTGGTTGCGCCGGTGTTGCCCTTCACGTCCTCCATGCGGGCGCGGATCAACTCCGTCTTCGACAGCATGCCGTCGCCGTCCGTGTCGATCGCCTTGAGCCACGCGTTGGCCCTCTGAACCTGGGCGTCGGTGGACAGGCCCTTGATGGCGTTGGCCAGTTCCGCCTTATCGAGTAGCCCGTCCACGCGGGTGTCGAGGTCGGTGAAGCTCTTGTCGATCTCGGTGGCGAAAGCCTTCGCATTGTTGGCCTGAACCGCGCCGACGATGGAGCCCCGCACGGCTTCGAGCTTGGTGATGATGCCGTTGCCGTCGGCGTCGATGTTTCGGAACACCGCCAGGGCCGCCGCCTGATCGGCTTTCGTCGCGAGCGGCCCGAGCCCGGCAAGAAGCTGCGCGCTCGTGAGCCGGCCGTTCGTGGCGTCGGTCAGCGTCGAGAAGTTCGCGTTGAGGGCGGACGCGATCTTGGCCGGGTCGTTCAGCTTCAACTGCCCCAGCAGTTCGGCGCGTACAGCCTCGGTCTTCGTGATGATGCCGTTGCCGTCGGCGTCGATCGCCTGGAACACCTTGTAGGCGGCGGCCTGCTCGGCCTTGGTCGCGAGGCCAGCAATTGAGAGGTCGAACTGCGCCTTCGTGATGCCGCCGCTGGTCTTGTCCGCCAGCGTGTCGAAGTTGGCGTTCAACGCGGTCGCGATGGCTGATGCCGAGTTGGCCTTAATTGCCGTCTCCAGATCGGAGCGGGTCAGTTCCATCTTCGAGATTAGGCCGTCGCCGTCCCGGTCGATGCTGTCGAACACGGCCTTGGCCGCCTGCTGATCCGCCTTCGTGGCGAGCGGGCCGATGGCCGCGGTGAACTCGGCGAGGTCGAGCGCCTTGTCGCTCGTCTTGTCGAGCATCTTGAAGTTGTCGTTGAGCGCGGTCGCGATGGCGGTCGGGCTCCCGAGGTTGGTCTTCAGCTCGGCGAGGACCGCTTCGAGCTTCGAAATCTGCCCGTCGCCGTCCCGGTCGATGGCGTTGAACACCTTCAGCGCCTCGGCCTGCTGCTGCGCGGTGGCGAGAGGGCCGAGACCGGCGAGCAGTTCGGCCTTGGTGAGCCGCCCGTTCATGGTGGTGTCGAGCGTGTCGAAGTTCTTGTTGAGCGCCGTCGCGATGGCGGTGGGGCTGTTGATTTCGATCGCTGTCTTCAGCTGCCCGCGCATCATCTCCGTTGCGGACAGGAGGCCGTCGCCGTTCTCGTCGATGGCCTTGAAGTAGGCGCGCGCCGCCGCTTGCTCGGCCGCGGTGGCGAGTGGGCCGACCCCCTTCAGGAACTCCGACTCGGTGAGCCCCCCCGAGCTGTCGGTGTCGAGCTTGTCGAACTCGGACGACAGGGCGCGCTGGATCAGCTCCGGCCGGTTGGCTTCGATCGCGCTGACGAGATCGAATCGCGCCTTCTCCTGCGCGTCGATCAGGCCGTCGCCGTTCTGATCGATCCGGTCGAAGATCGCCCTGGCCTTCTCCTGCTCTGCGGCGGTCGCCAGCGGGCCGAGCCCGGCGACAAACTCGGCGGCGCTCAGTTTGCCGTCGAGGTTCGTGTCGAGCCTCGAGAAATTGGCGTCGAGGGCGGCGGCGATGGCGACCGGGTTGTTGGCCGCGATCGCCTTCCCGAGATCGGTGGTGCTCTTGTTGATGGCATCCACGATGAACTGCTCGGCGCTGACCTGCTTCGGCAGATCGCCCAGGCTCTGCTGCACGGCGGCGAGGATGTCCTGATAGCCCTGGCTCGACGCGAAGTTCGCTCGACCAGCGTCCAGCAGAGTCGAAGCGTAGGTGGTGATCGAGCCCATGGCGTCGCGGTCGCCGGACTTGGCGCGTGCGAGCTGCGCGTCGAACTGCTTCTGCGCCTCGGCCAGCCGGTCGCCCGGGCTTAGAGCGGTGTCCTGCCCCGTCTTCAGCCCGTCGAGATAGGTGCGGATGTTCTTGGTCGCGCCGTCGAGGAACGTCTGCGCCTCGGCAAGCGCCTGTTTGCGGGCGGCCGCCTCTGCCGCGCCGGCCTCGCGCACGATCTTCAGCCGCTCAGCGGCCTGCGCCGCCTCCAGCGCCGCCATGGCCTGCCCGCCGGCCGCGACCTCGTCGAGGCGCTCCTGCGCGTGCTGGCGATCCATCTCCGCGAGCTTGCCGGAGAGGGTCGAGGCCTCGTTGCGCGCGGCGAACAAACGGTCCTCGGCGGACAGCACGCGGCGCGCACCGGCCTCGCGGGCGGACGCCTCCGCCTCGGCCGCGCGGGCGGCGAAGTCCTTGATGATCGCGGTGCGCTCGGCAGCCAGCGCCTTTTCGAGATCGGCCATCGCCCGGCCGCCGGCCTTGGCCTCAGCCGCCCGGTCCTGTGCCGCCTTGCGATCCTGCGCCGCGAGCGCGCCGGCCAACGTGCTCGTGTCGTTGCCGGCCGCGAAGCTGCGATCCTGATAGCCGACCGCGCGGGCCGCCGCCTCGGCTTTGGCCGCCGTGGTGTCGATCGCCTGCCCGAACTCGACCACCGCGCCCTTCAGCGCCGGGAACCGCTTCACGAGGTCGGCGAAGGCGGCGCCGGTCAACTCGGAGCCGTCCACAATCTTTTGCGCGGCGAGCGTGAAGTAGCGGCCCACCTGCGCGGTGTCGGCGCCGATCGCCCTGGCGTCCGCCAAGAGGCCGTCGCGCTCCTTCACGAGGTCGGCGATGTCGTTGAGGTAGGACTTGCCGGCCGCGTCGTTGATCTTGGCGCCGAGGTCGGCGGAGAACTGCGCGCGCAGCGCGTCCATCGCCTTTGCGGTCCTGTCACGGATGGCGGCCGCCGCCTCGTCGGCCGACATGCCGAGATCCTGCAACACGCGCGACAGCCCGGCCGCGGTGCCCTGGATCGCGGCGAGGCGGCTCTGCGTGTCGGACAGCGCCTTGGGCGGGTCGAGGGCGGCGAGAGCGGCCTGCTGCGCCGCGGCGCGGGCGCGGGCGCTGTTGGCCTCCGCCTGCGGCAGGCTCTCGGCATCCTTCACGAACGCCTTCAGGCTCTCACCCAGCGTCGCCACCGCCGCGTTCGCCTGCGCGAACGGGCCCGACGTGCCGAAGCCCGCAGCCACCTCGGAGAGGGTGCCCTCGAAGGCGTTCATGAACACGTCGCGCAGGCGGAACGCGTACTTGGTGAAGTCCACCATGATCGCGTTGGCGCGGGTCTGGTCGCCGGCCTGGGAGGCCGTCTTGTTGGCCTGGACCGCCTGCTGGAACGCGGCGTCGATCTGGCCGCCGACGTTGCCGACGGATTCACCGCGGAACGTCGCCTCGAGCTTCCGGATCTCGGGCTCGGCCTGGCGATAGGCCTCCTTGTAGGCCTCCAGCTGCTCCTTGAGCTTCTTGGCCGCCGCCTTCTTCGCCTGGTCCTTGCCGAACAGACCGCCGAGAAGGCCCGCGATGCCGCCGACGACGCCGCCGACCGGGCCGCCCATGGCGAAGCCGGACGCCGCGCCGCCGAGCGCGCCGACGAGCGGGCTCTGCGACTGGTAGCCGATGGAGGCGCCGACGCCGGCCGAAAGCAGGCCGCCCCCGAGCTTCGACGAGGCGAAGCCGCCGCCCTTGCTGTCCGCCCCCGGCTTCAGCAGGTCGCCGAACGACTCCATGATGCCGGAGAACGAGCCCTCGGAAACCGCCTTCTCGATCTTGCTGAAGTCGAAGCCGCCGAACAGGTTCGCGCCGGTGCCCGCCGCGCCCGAGCCGCCCCCCATCGCGCTCGTGACGAGCGGCGCGATCAGGTTCTGCTCAAGGATGCGCGTGCCGATCCGGGCGAATCCGCGGGCGAAGCTGTCGAAGAAGCCGGCCAGCCCCTTGTTGCCGGCCTTGAACATGTCGTCGAAGGTGCCGGAGACGACCGAGGAAACGTCCTGCGCGAGACGTTCGAACTCGGCGCGCGCGGCCTCGCGGTCGGCGCGAACCCTCGTCAGGTCGAGGTATTCGCGGCTCAGACCCGACGTGCTGTTGATACCCTGCCGATCCAGCCCCTGCTTGGCCTGCAGGACGGCAAGCTCGACCTGCCGCTCACGGGTCGTCTGGCCGACAAGCGCGGCCTCGCGCTCAAGCAACTCGATCCGCCGCTTCTCGTCCTCGATCAGCGCCTGAACCTTCTGAACATCCTCTGCGCCCATCTGGCGCTGCTGCGCGGCGGCGAGTTCGTCGTACCGGCGGGCGAGCTCGGTCTTGGCTTCGCCCGACGCGGCATCGCGCTCGCGGGCCAGGGTGCGCAGCTCGATCTCGTTCTGGACCTGCCGCGAGGCTTGGGCCGAGGCCAGCGTGCCGGCGGCGACGCTCGCGTTGGCCGACTCCTGCGCGCTCGCCTGATCCTCCAGCGTGCGCTTGCGCTGCGCCGCCTGCAGATTGATCTGCTCCAACTGCGACCGCAGCTGCTCCTTGATCTTCCCTTCGCGTTCGTCCTCGCGGAACACGCCGGCTCGGATTTGCTCATCGACCTTGCGAGATGCGGTCAGGTACTCAATCGATTTGCCGGTCTGCGCCGTCGCGCGAGCGACCTCGTTGGTCGTCCGGGTCGATTCAGTCATCGCCCGACTCGACGCATCCGACGCGGCGCGCTGCTCGGCCATAGCGCGGCTGTAGGCGCTGGCCGCGCGAGCAGACCGCTCCTGACCGGTGGTGACGGTGCCGAACGTCTCGGCAAGCGCCTGCTGTCGCGCCGCCTCCGCCTTCTGCTCAGGCGTGACCGCCTGAAGCCCCTGGAGCCCGGCCCGGAGCAGCTCGTTCGCCTTGGCGCGCTCCATGTTCGCCGCGCCGCCGGCTACCTGATAGTCCCGCTCTGCCGCGGAAAGGGCAGCGACGGCTTTCTTGGCCGCATCGATCCTCTCGGCGCTGCCGCCCCCTGCCTCCAGACCGTTCAGCTCTGCATTCGCCTTGGCCAAGTTCTCGCGCACCTGCGTTAGGGACGCGATCTCCGGCACGGCAGCGTTCACAGCCGCCTTGTCGAGCGACTTGAGGCTGTTGCGGGCGTTCTCCGACGTGGTGCGGACAGCCTCACCGGTGCGCTCGATTTCGGCCCGCAGCCGCGCGGCCCGCTCGCGCAGGACGCCGTACTGCTGATCGCTCGCGGGGTCGGAGTTCGTCGCTTTCGCGAGGGCTTCGCGGTTCTTGATCTGCGTCTCGGTGACGGTCAGAAGCTCAGCCGAGGAACGGCTGGCGCCGGAGGTCGCGCGGCCGAGTGAGTCCCACAGCCCGTCCCATCCGCGCTTGACCACGCCCAGCGCCCGATCCGTGAGGGTGAGCTGCTGCCCGACCTTCTCATAGGCCTGCCCGAAGCGCTCCAGCACGAGGCGCTGTGCGTCGGCCTCGCGCCCGGCCTCAAGCAACGAACGAACCTGCCGCTCCAGCCCAGCGTCGAAATTGGCCGCCTGCCTCGCCAACGCCTCGTAGCCGCCGGCGCTAAGGCTGCCGAGGTTCTGCGCGAGGAAGTCGGCGGCCTGCCCGTTGTCCTGCTTCGTAGCCTTGGCGAAGTTCGCGGCGGCGACGGTCGCCTCCAAAAACACATCGCCGGTGACCTTGCCCGATTTCAGGAAGGCCGCCTCGATCTCCCGCGCCGCCGCTACGGAGATCTTGGCCGCATCGGCGGCCTGGCGCGAGATAAGGTCGACCTGTTCGGCGGAGAGGCCGGCCGTCTGACCGATACCGAGCAAGGCTAGGCGGATGTCGCGCTGGGCGTTGGCAAAGGAGATGGCCGCCGCGAGGCCCGCGACCCCCATGGCAGCGAATCCGCCGATGACGAGGCGCATCGGGGTCAGTAGCCCGGTCAGGAAGTTGCCGACCTCCTTCAGGCTGGCCGTGACACCTCGGGGGCCATCGAGCGCCTGATAAATCTGCCCGCCCTGCTGGGTGAGCACCATCAGCGGCGACGCGCCGGAGGACAGCGACGTGAAGACGTCGTTGATCTGAAAGCCGAGGCTCTGCCACTGCTGGCGATTGACGGCGATGGCACCCGAGTTGCTGCGGATCGCATCGACCTGCTTGACGAAGGTCTCCTTGGTCCGCGTGATCGCCGCCGCCCGCTCCGTCTCGGTGATGGCGCCGACGCGCGCGGCCTGACCGATCTCCAAGAGCTGTGCCTTATAGGCCTGCCCGGCGGCGAAGAGCGGATTGTATTTGGCCCGCAGCGCGTCGAGCTGCTGGCCGTAGGCGGCGACGTCGGCGCCCCGGTCCGCCGTGATCGTTTGGCCCGAGACGATGCCCTGGGCTCGCGCCTTCGCAGCCGCAGCGGCTGCAGCATTCGCCGCGGCCTGCGTCGCGCGCGCCGTCTCCTGCGCGGCGGCAGCCGCCGCCCGCTCGGCAGCGCTGACAAGCCCGAGACCGCGCACCTGCTCGGCGAACGCAGCCTTCCGCCGGTCGAGTTCGGCAGTGTAGGCGGCTTCCGAGATGGCACCGGTGGCGAGCGCCTGCCGAAGCTCCGCGAGGCCGCTGCGATAGGCCGTCTGGGCGGCGAACAGCGGATCGAACTTCGCCCGCAGCCGGTCCATCTCGGCCGCATAGGCCGCGATATCGGCGCCACGGTCCGGCACGATGAGTTGCTGGTTCACCTGCCGCTGCGCTGCCGCCTTCTGGGTCTGGGCCAGCCGCTCCAGCTTTTGCGTCTGGTCCTCCATCGCGCGCGTCGCGGCGATGCGCGCCTGCATCGCCGTCGTCGCCGTGATCGCGCCGGCCTTCTCGGCCTCGGCGATGCCCTCCAGAGCCGTCCGGTGCTTTAGCTGGGCCGCGAAGATCGGGTCGTACTGCGCCCGCATCCGGGCCATGGACGCGGCGTTGTTGTCGTTTGCCGCCGCGGACTGAGCCGTGATCCGGGCAAGCGCCGCCTGCTTATCGGCCAGCACGACGGTGGCGCGCTGGTACGCCAGCGACTCGCTCAGGCCTTGCTCGAAGGCGCGGTTCACGAGCGCCTGGGCGCGCTCGACCTGCTGCTGCGCTCGGAACGCCTGATCGTTGGCCGCGGCGAACTTCTCCAGCGCCCGCTGGACGCTGATGACCTTCCGCTCCTGTTTCTCCGACGCGATCGTGATCTTGTCCGTCGCCGAGGCGAGACCTTCGGCGGCGGCCTTGGCCTGTTCTACGCCTTCGGTCTTCGCTTCGAGACGGTACTCGTCGCGGATTTCGTTGACGGCGACCATGACGTCTCCGGATCGAGGAAAATGCGCTCTGGGGAAGCGGCAACAGAGGGTAGTCAGCGCCCTGTTGCATCCGCGCACTCGACTCTAGGTCGATTTTTGCCCCTTCCTCGAAACGACGAGTAGGAGCAGCATTGTGCGTCGCGCAGCAGGTTTCGCGGTCTCGGCCGCACTCACATTTGCCACTTCGGCATATGCCGAAACGATGACGCCCGAGCAGATGGTCGCCGTCATCCAGAAGCTTCAGTCGAGGGTCGATGCGCTGGAGACGCGATCGCGCCAAGATCGCGCGGACGCGACGGCGGCGAAGGCGGAGCTACGCGCTATTCGGGTTGATCGCGGGACGCGCCGTGATAGGCCAATACACCAGACCGCGGCTTCCTACGCAGTCGCATCTGCCGTCCCGCCTGTTGCGCTGATCTCAAAGAACGCGGCGTTAATCGCTCCGATTGTTCCGCCAGCAAGTTCTTTTGATGGGTTCTTTGCTACGGTACACGGGGGGTACCAGTTCGGCGCCGGCAAGCAAACCCAAGATACCTACTTTGCTTATGCCAATCCGTCTGCCATATCCGGCGGAAGCATTGGGTCATCTCTTGGGTATAACATAACTTCTGGCCGTTTTTTATTTGGCTTCGAGGGCCGGGGCCGGAAGATGTTTGACGAAACTGTTGCGCGGTCAGATACGGGCGTCGTAGGTAGAGATCTGACGGTGCCGGTATATACAGCGTGCTGTTCAGGAACGCCGGGCATCCGCCCTCTGCTGCCAAGTGAAGTCGGCAGTCTGCCGCTAACTTATCAAACCAAAACTCGCGACGCATTGAGCCGGGATTACGGGGGAGATATTTCGGCCCGCTTCGGCATAACCTTTGGCGATACTCTATTGTATTTACGCTTAGGCGCTGGAGCAAATGCGGTAACAAGCAAAAATAGAGTAGATCAAACCGGCAACATTACCTGCACGGCGGTGAATGGATTTGTCGAGACCGGCCAGTCTGGTTATTCGCGAGGGTTTGTCACGGGCTGCTCATCCTTTGTCAGCGGCAGCGTCGCCCGCACAGAAAAGCACGGCGTTCAGCCTTACGGCATCCTAGGATTAGGCTTGGAGCACAATTTCGGTCCGTATTTTGCCCGCGTAGAGGGCGCCATGATGAACCATATAGATGCAAACGTCCGCTTTTTTGGTAGCAATTATTACACCACCGAAGTAACGGGTGCGGTGGGCGTCCGCTTCTAGCGGAACGCCTACTTCCCGCCCTTCACTTTCGCCTCCTCCGCCACATGATCCAGATAGGCCCGATCCTGGGCCCGGATCATGCGGCGGAGCCGGTCGAAATCGTCCGCGTCGTCGATCTCGTGCCGGGCCGCGTAACGGTCGATCGCCGACCACGGGATAGGCCCGGCACCGCCGAAGGCGCCGAGCGGCCGATCCGTCGAGAGGTCGGAGAACGCCTCACTATAGAGCGCCAGATGGGGCGCGAGTTCGGGGCGGTCGACCATGAAGGGCGGGCAGAAGGTGGGGTCGTGCTCCATCTCCTGCTCAGCCCATTCGACCTCCTTGCCCCAAACCAGCGACCACTTCAGGCAGTCGGCAAGTTTCCCTCGTCAGCCTTGTCCGCCTCGGCCTGCTCCTCGCCGACCTGTGACGCCGCCCAGATCACGCCCTCGCGGAAGCGACGGAACTCGGGCTTGGTCAGCAGCTCGGTCGCCAACTCCTCGGAATAGGCTACGGGCTGGCCGTCCTCGCCTTCGAGGCCGCGCCAGTCGAGAAGCACGGTCTGGCGCAGGCAGGTCGCCGTGATGCGGTCCTGCTCATCCGGGTCGAGGCGCCCGCCCTGGCGCTTGGCGCGGGGCACGGCGTCGATCAGGCGGGCCTGGATGCGCCGGTACTTGGCGTTGTTAAGACCGCGGACCCGGACTTCGAGGTCGCCCATCTCGGGAATGTTGCCGACCCACTGGCCGTCCTCGATGGCGCTGGCATCGACCTTCAGAGCAGAGAGCTTCACGCGTCGGAATCCTTCTTCTCGACCTCAGCGGCGGACGCCGGCTCGGCCTTGGTGGGGGTGGTGGTCTTGGCGTCGGAGCCCTTGAGGCGGGCGAGGCCCTTACCGATCAGCAGATCGGCGTGCTCGTTCGACAGCTCGGGCTCTTCGCCCGTCCGGAACGCGCGCTCGTCCTTCCCATTCGGGTAGAACGAGAAGTCGGAGAGGATGGTGACGGTCTTCATGGTGCGCCTCCTCGCGCATGAGGGGCCGCGGCGCGGCGAGCGCGCAGCGGGTCAGGGTCTCAGGAGGGATCAGGCGACGAGGCGGGTGATCTGGATCGACGCGTTCGTGGTGCTGTCGAAGATCCCGCGGAACGGCAGGCTCAACATCACGTCGTCGGTGTTGCCGCCTTTGTTGGGCGCGCCGTCGAGGAACCGGGCCTTCGGGATCGTGATCGTGTATTTCTTGTTGGCCTCGACGCCGACGGTGAACGAGATCGCGCCGGAGCCATGGGCGAGGACGGCCGCGTACTGATCGTTGCCCTCGAAATACAGCTCCGCGGTGCCAGTGACGTTGCAGCGACCGACGCCGAACTCGGCGGAGTAGAGCGTGCCGACGGCGTCGCGCACGCGCATCTCGTTGTTGACCTCGATCTGCAGCGACTTGAGCCGGATCGGGGTCGTGGTGCCGCCAACGGTCAGCGTGCCGACGTTCGCCGAAGACGTGGCGGGCTGGTTGGTGTTGGCCGCCGCGTAGGTCGCACCGGTGACGATCGCCGTGTCCAGCGTCTCCTGCACGCCCATCAGGCCGAACGAGCCCGTCACCTTCTGCCGCGAGGGCAGGTTGAGCGACATGGTGTTGACCATCACGCCCGCGAACCGGCTGAAGCTGTTGGTGCCGCCGAAGTTGATGGTCTCCTCGATCGTGAAGGAGGGGCGCAGCACGCCGTTTTTCAGGACGTTGGTCGCCCAGGCGCCGCGCAGCGCGGCGGCGATGAAGTCGTCGAAGGTGTCGCCCGACAGCTCGAAATCGTAGGAGCCGGTCACGTCCTGCGAGGTCATCAGCTCGTCGCGGACGTTCCGATCGGCCTGGATCTCGTCGATCGTGGCGGTGCCCTTGTTCGTGCGCAGGCCGCCGCCGGTGATGCGCAGCAGCTTAAACGACGGGGTGGCGGGAATGACGCCGAAGTTGGTCTCGGCGACGTACGCGGTACGCCGCTCGCTGCCATTGGCGAAGGCCATGGTGCTCTCCTGAGGGTGGTAGCGGGAAGGCGCGACGCGGCGCGCGAAAGGCCTCTCCGACGGGGGAGAGGATCAGGCTCGGGCCGCGCGGGCGGCCGGATCAGGCGATGATGTCGTGCTCGTAGGGGACGGCGAACGACAGGGTGAACCAGCCGCCGGCATCGTTGCGGTCGTCGATGACGGGCTGGGACGGCGCGAAACAGCGGACGCCGTCGAAGTTTTTGCCCCGGAACAGGGCGGCGATCTCATCGACCAGGGCGAGCGCGCCGACGACGCCCGACCCCGACTCGACGTTCAGCAGCACCCGGAACGCGCCCTCGTCACGCCACACGTTCGCGCCGGGCGCGCCCATGCTGATCTGCTCCGAGGTCGAGACCGGATAGTGGACCTCGAGGTAGGCGCTGTTGTCGGCCGGGGTCTCAGCGTCCTGGGTGTTGAGCCCGCGCACCGGTGGCCGGCCCGGTTGCGCCCCCGACCACGCTTTCAGCCGGCCCTCGACCGCGGCAGAGACCGCAGAGAGCGCCACGGCTCAGCGGCCCTCGTCGATCTTGATGCATGGCTGACGGGTCAACCAAGTCTCATGCTGGTCGGGGTCGCCCTTTCGAATGCGCTTGGCGAGCGCGTCGGCAGAGGCCGTCTGCGCCCAATCGCCGATCGCTCCACCGAGCATGGAGCGGTAGCTGAAGCCGATGTAGGCGACCTGCCCGAACCGTTTCTGAGCCATCGTAGCGACGCTCTCGTAGACGCCATCGGGCGCCTGCTTCGATGCGCCCCTTTCGAGTTTTCGCGCGTACGGCTGGGCATTCATCACGATGTACTGCTCGGCCGGCGGCGGGTTGAGCGGGTCCATCTCCCGGTCGTCGGCGAACCAGATGTGGCTGCGGGCGTAGCGCTCCGTCAGCACGGGCGAGTGAACGATCAGCATCTCGTCCACCCACTGGATCACCTGCCGCAGCAGGTGGAAGCGGAAGACGATGACGCCGCGGTCGGGGTTGACGGTGCTCAACGGCGCCTCAGCACGGCCATCCACGAAGGTGTCGTGCCCCGGCACGTGCCCGAGCGCGGCCCGGTTGATCTCCTGGCTCTCGCGCAGGCCCTCGCGGGCGCGCTCGGCGATCAGGGCGCGGCGACGCTCCGGCGAGAGCGAGGCCGCCACCGTCAGGCGGACGTCGAGGCCCGAGGACTTGAAGCGGGTGAGCGCCATCTAGCCCTCCACCGTCACGTTCATCCGCACCAACGTGCCGGCGATCCGCACCGGTTCCACGAACTTCACCGTGCGGGTGCGCCCGTCGAAGATGATGCGGTCGAGCTTCTTGAGCCGGGTCGAGTCGGCGTCGGCGAACTCGGCGGGCAGCCCCGTCGGCGAGAGCACTACCTGCGTGTCGCCCTGCTGAAGGCCGCCGGCCAGTTCGTCCGGTCGGTAGCCGCGGACGAAGGCGCGGAACGGCTTCTCGATCGCAGTGCCGTTCGCCACAGGCCGGCGCAGGGTGATGTCCTGCCCGTGCGCGCGGATTTGCTGGTCGAGCATAGCGATGGCGGCAGCGGGGCTCATGCGAACGCGAGCCTCCGGTATTGCGACAGCGTGGCCTCCGCCTCTGGATGCGGCAGCGAGGCACCCGCCCCCTGGACGTAGAAGCTCCGCGAACCCACGCCCTCGACGTCGTCGCTCTTCACCATCGGGTCGCGCCCGAGCCCGAAGGCAGGTCCGCCGACCAACTGGATCACGGCGCGCTCGACGTCGGCGGGCAGCTTCTCCGCGCCAACGGGCGGGTTCGCGTAATCGTCCGCCTCGCTCGGCAGCACCCACCCGGCGACGTACTCGACGGCGACGACGCGGCCGTGAAAGGCCCGGCGGTCGCCGTCCTGAAGCCGGTAGAGCAACCGGTCGTCCACTTCGTAGGTGGCCGGGCTCAGCAGCAGGCCGTCCACCGCTACCGCCTGGATCGACACGACCGGGCCAGCATCGAGCAGCAGCCCGAGATAGAGGTCGTCGCGGCACCGGTTCGCGAGGTCGAAGCGCTCGCGGTAGGTGGCGCGGCCGAACACGCGGCGGCAGAACGTCGAGGCCTGGGCGGAGGCTTGGTCGATCCAGCGCTCCAGCTGTGCGTCGGTCGGCGCGGTCGCGGGCAGGCCGAGATCGCCGCGGGCATTCGTGGCCGTCGTCAGGCGCGTGCTCGCGGGCGGCGCGATGATGGATGTGCTCATCGATTTACCGCGTAGATCGCGACCGGGATGGAGTAGGAGGCGCCGATGGCGAGCGCCGGCACCTGCAGCACCACCCGAAGCGTGTTGGCCGCGGTCGGGAAGGCATGATGCACGGCATAGCCCGCAAGCAGAGCCGCCGAGGACGTGGGCAGCACGAGCAGCAGATCGGTAGCCAGGGCGCCAGGGCAGGAGATACCGTTGACCGCCCGCACGCCGCTGCTGATGGCAAGGAGTGCGGTCTCGGTGACGATGGAGGTGCAGACGAGCTGCGCCGCTTTCGGGCCCGCCGGGCCTACAGCACCCTGAGGCCCTGCCGAGCCAGCGGGGCCGGTATCCCCCTTCGGACCAGCCGGTCCACTCGGGCCTGCTGCTCCTGCCGCGCCCGAAAGTCCTCGCTCGCCAGTAGGGCCGGCCGGACCCACTGGTCCAGCCACGCCGTCTGCGCCGCGAGGCCCAGCAGGGCCCATTGGTCCCACAGGTCCAGGGTTGCCTGCTGCACCCGCAGGGCCTGCTGGCCCCATAGCTCCAGGCTGTCCGGTCGGTCCTGTGTCACCCGTTGATCCCTTTGCTCCTTTGGGACCAATATCGCCCTTCGGGCCCGGCGCGCCATCCGCACCGGCTACGCCCGGCTCGCCGCGTTCCCCAGCCGGCCCAGGGAGGCCCATACCGGGACTGCCAATGCCGCGCGTCTCGGCCGGAGAAACGAGGCAGAGCGAGAGGCAGGCGACGAGGTATAGGACGGCGGCGAAGCGCATCAGGCGGTTGCCGTTTCGGGCAGAGGCAGCCTCGCGCCCCACCATTTCACTGCGAGCATGGGTTCGGCGCGGATCATCTCGCGAAACTCGGCGCGCTCTTCTCGGCCCTGAAGCCGAAACATCCGGCGGAAAACCCTGATGTTGTGCCGCTGCGTGTCGGTCATCACGACCCGTTCCCATACTGAAGCTCGGGCGCGCACGGGCCGCTCGGCGCCGACACCGCCATGATCGACACGAAGCTCGGATTGCTGGTCCCCACCACCTCGACGGTGCGGGCGAGATACCGGATGCCGGTGGTCGCCGTGACCTGCTCCGACAGCGACGACACCCGGCGGATGCGGACATCCACGTCGCACGGGTTCACGAACCGATAGGTCGTGGCGTTTGCGGGCTTCGAGATCGCGAACTGCTTCGGGGTCGTCGTCACGCCGTCGAAGATGATTGGGTCTATCGTCGCGCGGACGAAAGGCGCCGACATGACGTTGAGAACCGGGCCGGGCTGCGGCTCGTAGCCGTTGACGCCCTGACTCAGGGCCGGCGCCGCACCCGCGAGGGCGAAGAGTGCCGCCGCTAATGCGATCCGCCTCATAACGCCCCCCCCCGCACCCCGCGCGTCTCAGGCCGCCGGCCGGGTGACGTATTCTTCGATCACCTCGTCCGCTTCCGCGGTCGCGGCGATGGGCCGGCCGGCGATGCGCGCGGCCAACGCGCGACGCTGGGTGTGGTGCAGACCCTTCCAATCCTCGGGCACGGCCACTTCCGTCAGCAGGCCGCGCCCAGCCTCTTCCGCCGCCAGCTCTTCCAGCGACAGGCCGCGCGCGGCTGCGAAGTTCTCGCGCGCGGCGAGCCGGGCCGCATCCTCGTCGGCATAGGGATTGTCGCCGATCACGGCACCGGCCGGGTCGAACAGGCGGACGCCGCCGCCCTCAATGGCCTCGAACCGGTAGTCGTCGAGCGTGAACAGCGGCGGAGACGGGGGCACCGGGGGAACCGGGACGACCGGAGCGGGCACGAGCGACAGGACGGTCGCCATGCGGTGCGCATGGGCCGCGTCGATCGCCGCGGGCAGGTTCGGATGCGGCTCGCCGTTCAGGATCACGCCACCTGGATCCTTGAGATTGAAGCCGCCGGCCTCCGTATCCTCGACTGTATAGCCAGCCGGCAGCGCGGTCGGATCGGCCGCCTCGGCAATCGGGCGCACCTCGACGCCGGCGGCCTCCAAGTCGTCGTCGGTCGCCGGAACGGCGGTGCCGTTCACGATGGCGTTCTGCGCCGCGCTGTACGGGACATCGACCACCGAGCCCGCGAGGCGGCCGATCAGCTGCTTCACCCACATGAGACCACCTCTAGTTCAGAATTTTCCTGGGCCCGGCGATCAAGCGCGACCGCCGGGCTGCACACGGATCAGTCGACGATGGCGGAGGGGAGCGGCTCGGACTGGTAGCGGTGCCCGTCGAGCAGCACGTCGACGCTGGTGACGTTCCCGGCGTTCGAGGCGCCGGTCGACACGATCAGCGTGCGGTATCCGTTGGTGACGTCGAGGTAGGCCGGGTCGATGTGGAACACGACCGTCTTGCTCTTCACCGCCGCGTCGGTGGTGAAGGCGACGGCATCGGCTTGGCGCACCAGCGTGTCGGTCGCGTCCGTGTCGAGGTTCGCCCAGATCGGCACGGGATTGGTCAGCGCCTTGGCGCCGGTGCCGGCGACGTCGCGTGCCTGCTGCAGCGTGATCGGCACGACGGCGGCGTTGCCCTGGCTGATGTTGACGATCACCGTGGCGTAGCCGGCGTTCTTGAGGTTGACCGCTCGACCGGCCCGACCAGCGGCATCAGCCGCCGCGGCAAGAACCTTCACGAGCTTGGTGGCGGTGGCGAAATTGCGCTTCGGCATGGCTGCGCTCCTGGCTGTCCGATGGTGGAAGGGGGGTCCGCCAGGGCGCTCGGTCCTGGCGATTCGTCGCGACGTGAACGGCGGAGAGCCGCCTCAGGAGCGCGTGCCGAGGGTGACGAACGGCGAGGTCGTGTTGATGCCGCGATAGGGCGTCAGCGGCTTTTGCCAGAGCGGCTGGCCGTTGAACCGGTAGACGAAGCGGAAGCAGGTCTCGTCGTAGATGAACCGGACGTGGATCGAGGAGGCTTCCTGGATCGGCCCCTTGTCGATCGCCAGGTACTGCGAGAGGTCGGCGAGCACGACGTCGCCCGCGGTGCCGAGCGCGGCCGCGTACTCGACCGGGATGACCGGCCGGCCCATAAGGGTGCCGTACTGGTTCCCGTTGGTACCGGGCGGCTGATACTGCACCTGCGGGAACGCGAGCCCGCCGACGTTATCGGTGCCGGAGACGTTCTTCACCAGCAGCATCAGCTGGAACAGCTGGATCTCGACTTCCTGGTTGATGAGCCAGACCGCGTTGCGGCGGTTCCGCGGCGGCATGCGCGACCACATCTTGAGGATGTTGTTCGCCACGACGGTGCCGGCCATCTGCCCGGTCTCCTTCGGCACCACGATGGTGCAGCCGGAGTTCAGGAAGCCGAGCGGCTTGCCCGCGCCCGAGCCGTTCATGATCGCGTCGCCGATCTGGAACGCGAACTCGTCGCGGAAGGCCTGGGTGATCCACGACTGGAGCGCCGTGGTGTCCTGCAGCAGCTCGTCGGTCGCGTAGCAGAGGCCCACGAGCTTCTGCAGCTCCATGTTGATCTGCTTGAAGCGCGGCTTGCTGTCCGGCTTCAGGCCGGCCTCGCCGATCCAGTAGGCCTGGATACCACCCCAACGCGAGCCATTGGCCCGGCTCGTCTCGTCGACGCCATTGGCGCGCAGGCCGTTCGAGTTGGCGCCGATCGAGATACGCCGCACGCGCGAGGCGAGCTCGTCCTCCTCGAAGGCGGTGGTGAGCAGGTCGTTGACGAAGTCGGTCTGGACGAGGAAGCCGCCGTCCGCCGCGATGCCCTCGGACATGCCGGTGGGGCCGGCACGCATGCCGTCCGTCGCCTGTAGGCGCGGATCGACGTTGCCGCCGGCGATGCCGGCGCGCGCGATCGCCATCATCTGCTCGCCGAGGCTGGCGAAGCCGTTGCCGGTGCGAGGCTGTGCGGCCGTGCGGCGGTCGGCCTGTTCATTGGCGTCCGGCGCGGTCACGCCGAGCGCACGCTGGCGCTCCTGATGGGCCTCGGCGCGCTCGATGCTCTTCTGGTTCTCCTGAAGAGCCGCCTCAATCGCGTCGACGCGCTCGGCCTCGTCCTTGGTGAGGTCGCGCTGCTCCGCGGCGGCCTTGTCGAAGATCGCGGTCGCCTCGTTGGTGAGGTCGGCACGCTGCTGACGGAGGAACTTCAGCATGGTCGGTTTCCTTGTGCGAAGCCGGGCAGAACGGACGGGAGATGTCGGCCCACTGCCCGGCGGCGTGGCGACGGGGACGGCTCAGGCCGTGCGTTGGCGAAAGGAGTGCCGACGGTGGCGCAGGGCGTTGAGGGCTGCGGCCGACGCGAGGGCCGGGTCAGCCGCGGGCGGCTCGTCGGCGACGTCGCTGGCTGCCTGGGTGGTGCCGTCAGGCGAATCGCCTGCGGCGTCCGCACGGGTCTCCCCGCCGGTCTCGTCGGCCGCGGCCCGGTGCTCGATCACCCCGCCTTCGGCCTTGCGCCGGGGGCTCTGCCCCGGCTTCATCTTGGCGACGCGCTGAAGCGTCTGCGTCATGGTCGCGACGCCATCGGCCATGCCGGAGGCGACCGCCTCCTTGGCCCGCATGGTGCGACCGCGGCCGAAATCGGCCTTCACTTTCGCCACCGGGACGCCGCGGCCCTTGGCGACGGCACCGACGAAGTCGCCCATGAAGCTGTTGACCTGGCTGCGCAGGTACGTCTCGGCCTCCTCGCCGAGCGGCTCGTACTGATTGCCCTCGACCTTGAACGGCGAGTCGTCGGCCTTCACGAAGGTGATCTTGACCCCGTCCATCTCGGCCGCCGCCGAGAAGTCCCGGTGCATCATGTAGACGCCGATCGAGCCGACCTCGCCGCTCGGCGTGATCCAGACCTCATCGCAGACGGAGGCAAGCCAGTAGGACGCCGAGGCTGCGAGGCTGTCGACCTGCGCGATGATCGGCTTCTCGCCGCGCGCGGCCATGATCTCGGCGGCGAGTTCCTGAACGCCGTTGACGCTGCCGCCGGGCGAGTCGTGGTGGAACACGATCGCCTTAACCGCCGGGTCGGCGAGCGCCTGCTGCAGCGAGCGCGAGACCCGCTCGGTGGACGTGCCCTGCGGACCGCTCATGTCGTCGACCTGGGCGGAGCGCTGCGAGATGATGCCGTAGACGCCGATGACCGCGATGACGGAAGCCTCCGCCACCGCAGTGCCGTCACGCGATCGCGCCTCGACCGTCGCGCCATCGGCAGCGAGCCCGAAATAGGTCGGCAGGCCGTTCACGGTGGACTGGCCGGCAATCACGACGGCGCCGCGCACCTGCGAGTGCGATTCCGCCAGTTCGCGGGCCCGATCCGCGTCGATCCGAGCGCCGCCGGACGCGCGGTGGCCGACCACTTCCACGAGTCCGGCGAGCCAATCCTCGGACAGGGCCCACGGGCGCCGGGCGATGGCCGCCATCAGGTGCGGGAAGCGCTTCGTCATTCGTCGGGCTCCTCGCGCGCGTCATCCGCGCTCGCCTCGATGAGCGCGGGCCCTCCATCGGGGCCGTTGCGGTTCGATTCCGGGTTCCGCTCGCCGCCGCCGTTGCCGGGCAGCTTGTCGGACGTGGCGCCCGTGTTGGGCTGGAGCGGCTCGTCGAGGCCGGGCAACGGGTTGTAGCCGAGGGCGTCGCGCACCTCGTTTCGGGTGAGCACGCCGTTGAGGACAAGGCGGCTGAAGAATTCGGCCTGGGCCTTCGAGTCGCCGCGGATCAGGTCCTCGATGTCGAAGCGTGCCTCATAGAGGCGAGGCGCGAGGATCAGGTCGCGCCGGATCGCGTGCGTCCAGCAATCGAGCCACGGCCGAAGATCGTTGCGGACGAAGGCCAGCATGATCGCCTCGACGCCCGAGCCCCACGACGTTGTCTTGGTCATGTGGTGGAGCAAGACCGGCGGGACGCCGAGCCAGCGACACACCTCCTCGATCTGGTGCTGGCGCGTGGAGAGGAACTGCGCATCCTCGGCGGTCAGGCTGATCGCCTCGAACTTGGCGCCGTCCTCAAGGATCGGTGTGCCGCCCGCGTTCGAGAGGCCGTTGTAGGTGCGGCGCCAGTCTTCCTTGAAGCGCTGGAAGGCCTCGTCGCTCCACGATTTCGGGACCGTGATGACGCCAGACGGCCGGGCACCGTTCGAGAACAAGCGGGCGCCGTGCTCTTCCGTGGCGAGCGCGAGGCCGACCGTCTGCCGCGCGTAGGTGATCGGGCTGATGCCGACGATGCCGGGGGCGATGCTGCCGCGCAGGTGCAGGATTTCGTCCTGCATCAGGCGGCGCGTGCCGCGCAACGGGTCGGTGACGGTGTAGCGGAGGGTGTAATCCTGCAGCCGCTCGACCGAGACCCGATCGGGATGAAGCGGCTCGAGGCGGTCGGCGAAACCGCGCGGGCCGGCAACGATCTCGGCATACGCGTTTCCGCGCAGCGCGAGGTGCATCATCAGCATGGCCTTGAAGTCCCAGGCCGTCTGCCACCCGTTCGGCTGGTACTCTAAGAGGTCGTTGAGCGGATGCTCGGGCGCCTCGTAGCTCTTGCTGCCGTCCTTGCGGTAGATGCGCAGCGGGAGCGAGGCGATCGTCTTAGCGAGCAGGTTGACGGCCGCGTAGACCGCCGAGAACTGCATGGCGATGTCGGGCGTCACCCGGCGCCCGGCAAAGGTTTGGCCGCCGAGGTCGTCGGAGTACCAGCGGTCGTCGGCCGGATCCCATGAGGTCACGGCCGGAGCCGATTCCCGCGGGCTCGCACCCAGCATGGCCGAAAACAGGCCGCGCATCAGCCGTTGCCCCGCAGGGTCCCGACGATTGCGAGCGCGACCAGCACCCCGCCGCCGACGACGAAACCGAGCGGCTGGTAGTGCAGCCACGCGCCATAGCCGGCAATGCCGGCGCCGGCGGTGCCCATCAACTCGCGGAACACCTGCGCGCTCATGGTGACGCTCGGCGTCGGCGCCGGCGCCTCGGCTTGATCGGGGTAGCGGTCAGGGCGCATCGGGGCTCCGGCGCGGCTGTGGCGGCGTCAGCGGTAGCGGCACTGGAGATCGTCGAGGCGGCCGGACCGACCGCTCTCACCGCTCTCACCGCGGCCCCGCTGCCGCCCCTCCGGCGAGATCTCGGTGTCTGCGACAGGACGCGGGGATTGCTCGACGCGGGAGGCGCCCGGCTGACGGCCGGCCCGCTCGACCTCCGCCTTCCGATCATTGGTGCCGTAGTTCATGGGTCGCTCACAGACATGCGGCAGTGGCCCGTGAGGGCGCCGCAAGGGTTGGCGGAAGGGATGAGGTCAGGCGACCCGCAGGCCGCGCGTTTCGTAGACGGATCGGGTGTTGGCCGGCTCGGGATTCGTCGCCATCAGCGCCACCGCGTTGAACAGGGCCATCGCCACGTCGATCTTGGCGTCACCCGCGTTCTGCTTCGTCGCCCGGATCGCGGTGGCGGTGGGCTCGATTTTGAGGTTCGACACGCACCACGCGGCGAGGCCGGAGCCCGAGTGCCGCAGCGTGCCCGACGCCAGCTTCCGCTCCGCCGTCTTGATCGCGTTCATCAGGCCGTAGCCCTGCGAGACGCCGATCAGGAGCTTGTCGTCCTGGGTGATGCCGACCTCGGCAAAGGCCTCGATCAGCTCGCCCAAGCCCGCCGGATCGACACCGACACACGCCAGCAGGCCCGCATCCTTCACGCGTTCCGCGATGGCGACGATGGCCGAGATGTCGTCCAACTCGTCGGCGACGATCGTCAGCTCATCGGCCGCCTTGAACTCGTTCAGCTTCGCCGCGATGCTCTTGCGGCGCTCCAGCACACCCTTGTGGGCCCAAGCGTGCGTCCAGGCGAGCCAATCGCGAGTGACGCGGTCTCGACCCACCACAGCTAGGCCGAAGAGGTCGTCGAGGCCGCCGCCGTCAATGCCGATGCAGACGACCTCGCAGCGGTCGATCAGATCCTCAAGCGTCAGGCCGCCCGGCTCTGCGGCGCGCTCCCAGAACTCGGCGCCGGACCAGCGGTTGGCCCGTAGGCCCATGCCGATCTCGACGTTGAGATGCTTGGCGAGGAAGGTGCGGCGCGTGTCCTCGCCCTTGGCCTCTTCCTTCCGAAGCTCGTCTTCCAGCCACTCACGGCTGACGGACCGGTCGATGTTCGGGTTGGTGATGTAGAAGTTGTCGGGGTCGAGGTAGGCCTTCGCCTCGACCATGGCCTTCGGGAACTCGTAGATCAGGCCGAAGCTCTTCGGATCGACGACCTTGCCGTCCCGCACGTCGCGGAAGTAGTCGAGCTTCGCCTTGAACACCCCGGCCGGAGGCTCATCGCTCTGCGTCGAGAGCGAAATGACGAAGCCCTCGGGTCGAGAGACGAGGCCGCCGGTCGCCTCTCGCAGCATCGCATCCGCCTTCGGCCGCTTGCCGAAGATCCACAGCTCGTCGATCAGGATGCGCCCGGCTTTCTTGCCGGAAACCGTGTCAGTGTCCGCCGCGACGACCTTTAGGGCCGCCCGCGTGCTGAGATGCGTGATCGTCTTGAGGTGGTCCTGCACATGCAGGAAACCACCTTCGCCCGCCGCCGCGTCAAGTTCTGGGTCCGCCCGCACCATCGCGGCGGCGGGCTTGTAGGCGTTCTGCGCGACCTCAATCGTCGGCGCGAGGATCAGCACCTCTTCTTCGTGGCGCCAGTTGATGATGAGCGCCGTAAGCATGATGCCGGCGCCGAGGGTCGATTTGGTGTTCTTCTTGCTGATGAGCAGGAAGAACTCACGAATGAGCTGCTGGCCCTTGTCGGCGTCATAGGCACCGAAGATGGCCGCGACCCAATCGAAGACCCACTGTTCGCTGACCTCGCCGAAGGTCGGCCGTCCAGGCAGATCAACGACACGCAGCGACTTGAAGACGTCCAGCGCATCCTGCGCGGCCGCCGGAAACAGCGGCTTGAACGGGATCATCGACCGCCCGGCGACGATGCGCTTCTCCCAATCCGGGCAGGCGGTCGTCCACTCAGGTTTCACGGGTTGCTCGAAACCAGCCGCGGACCGCTACGCTGGGCGAACTTGCCGCCGCCAGCCGTCGCTTGGTCGGCTGCGGCCTGCCGCTGCTTCTTTTTACCCTCCGGCGCCGCGGCCTCGGCAAACGTTTTGGCGGCCAAGGCGAGGTTCTTCAGGGTGCCGGCGCGGCTCGACAGGCTCACCGCCTTCAGCATCGCATCCCGCCGACGGGCGGCATCCTTGCCGGGCGTCGCATCTTCGATCGCCTGCTCAATCTCGCCGATGTAGGCGGTGTCGGCCTCCAGCTCGTCGAGCATCCGGACGGCGAGGGACTGGCCGCGGGTGATGATCGCCTCGGGACTGGCGTCCACGGGCGCGGCTTCAGGCCTGACGCGCTCCACGATGGGCGCCACCGCGTCGGCCAAGGTCTGCGGATCGTGCGGAGTGGGCTGCGGAGTTTCGGCGCCGGGCCGGACCCACCCCTCGGCCTTCGCACGCAGGCGAATTGCCTTCTCGTCGCAGTTGTACCAGCGCGCCAACTCCCTGACAGGCAAAGCTGTTTTCGTGTAATCGCGCTCGACCGCCTTCCAGTCAATGGATTTTTTCGGCTTCGCCATCGTCAGAACGTCCGCAGCACTCCGCAGGCCTCGCGCTCACCCACTGGGAAAAAATCTGCGAATGCAACCCCATGCGGTTGCCGGCCCCTGCCCGCCCAGAGTTTGCACCCCACCCCTCCCTCTCGGGTCAGGCAGCCGCCCAGCGCTTGCGGGCCTGCCTCTCGGCGCGCCGGCGCTGCTGTCGAGTGCGCCGCTCCGGGGTCGCGTGCCCGCTCAGGATCCCCGAGGGCCCACCGCCGGTGCCGAGCATGA
The DNA here is from genome assembly GCF_038442325.1 of Methylorubrum subtropicum. Taxonomy (NCBI): domain Bacteria; kingdom Pseudomonadati; phylum Pseudomonadota; class Alphaproteobacteria; order Hyphomicrobiales; family Methylobacteriaceae; genus Methylorubrum; species Methylorubrum subtropicum. The sequence continues at coordinate 72,297 of NZ_JBBXMW010000014.1, forward strand.
TATTCCAGTAGAGCGCATCGGCGCGGGCCTTCAGGACGTCCGCCGCCGTCACCTTGGCCTGCCTCATAGGCCCATCCGCTCCGCCCTCGCCTGCGCCGTCTTCATCTGATGGTGCTTGGGGCAGAGGGCCTGTCCGTTGGCCGGGTCCAGTGGAGCGCCGCCGTCCTTCCGCTCGACGATGTGGTCGGCGTAGAGCCTGACCCCGCCACGTCCGCCCTGTGCCCCGCATTCCGGCCACTGGCAGCGCCAGTGCGCGCGCTTCAGGACCTCCAGGCGCCATGCCCTGTGATCAGCCGTCAGCAGTTCGGGATCGGCGCGCTTCGGGGCCGGGCGAGCTGTCCTCGTGTCGAGGGTGCCGAGGCGAGGCTGAAGGGTAGTGAGGCGGGCCATGCTCCATTCCCGACCCTCGACGTGCGCCGCGATCCGCTCGCCGTCCCTGGTGCCCTGAAGGGCGATGACCCCGTGCAGCGGGACGCGCCGCCAGCGATAGGCCGGGCGCCAGTTCATGGGGCTGTGCGGGGCTCCGGGGATCCACGTGTTGACCATGCGGGTCTCTTCGACCTCGTAGGCCAAGCGGCCGAACCAAAGGCCGCGAAGGCGGGTGCGGCCGGTGGCGGTCCACTCGTTGCGATCTTGGCTCGGCATGGGATGACCTTGCCTGATCTCGAAAATACTTCGCCTGATCCGCTTTTTACTGTTGACGTCCCAAGTATTTGCCTGTATAACTACAAGCACAGACAGAGACTGAGACAGCAAGTGACCTACAAGCTCTTCAACATCAAGACCAAGACGGTGATCAGCAGCGGCCTCACCCTTCAGATGGCGAGCTACTACTGCAAGACCAACCGGGACCTGATCTTCCTCCCGGCCTGATGGAAGGGGCCTTCGGGCCCCTCTCTCGTCCCATGCCCTATCCCAAACATAAAAAAGCCCCGTAGCGATCCTGTCGCTCGGGGCGCAACTTTCCAACGGTGAGAAGCGGCAGGGCCTGCGGCGGCCTCACATCCGTTCTCGCGCTCGAACCGTCCGTATTGTTCTGCAATCGGCGCAGGGCGGACAATAGCGCCGCTCTATCTCAGGTCAAGCGTCCGATAGGCTTCACGCCGCCTTGTGCACATGGTCGAAGGGGTAGCGGACCTCCGTCGTGCTGCCGAGCAGGCTGATCTCGACCACGACCTCTTCGGCCTGCATGTCGGTGAAAAGGGCACGGGCGGTGAAGCCGGCCATGGGGCCGGTCGTGACCTTGACGCTGTCGCCTGGCTCGAACGGCGCCGTGGGGGCGTGAGCCGTCGCGCCGCTGCGCTCAGCGTCCGCCATCCCCTCCAGCCACGCGAGGCCGACGCGCCCGATCTCCAGGGCGCCCCGCATGTTCGAACCGAGGATGCTGACGAGGCCGTGCCGGTTGCGACCCTCGGCGTCGCGCTCGCGCAGCAGGGCCAGCTCTTCGTCTCCGATGCCGCCGGGCGCGCCGACAAAGATGTAGGAGCGCATCGCCGGGCGCTGGAACTCGCGCCGCGGCAGCTTCAGATTCCCGCGCTCCGGCCGGCGCCAGAAGAACTCGCAGGGTACGTAGGTGAGGAACGGGGCGCCGTCGATCTCGCGGAGGCTCTGCGCAGCCTTCAACTCGCGCTGCGGCGCCGTCATGCAGACGTACCAGCGCTTCCCGGCGGCGGCGATGTCAGGCACCTTGTTGCGCTCTTCCTCGGGCAGCGGCACCTCGGCCGCAATCTTGGCGTCGTGCTGCGGCGTCGCCTTGGCGTCGAAGCCTCTTCCGTTCCGGCTGGCAGGCATGATCGGCTGTTCCTCGATACGCTACGGGAGGGGGTGGAAAACTGGCGTCAGGCGACGCGGGGCAGGCGCAGGGACGCCTTCCCGGGCTTTCTCGATGTCCGGCACCCGGGCGAGACGACCGTGACGACGGTCTGGCCGCAGACGACGAAGCCGGCAGCAGACGGGTCGCCGCGGCCGTCGTAGGCCCCCAGGGACGCTGCGAGTTCAGCCCGCATCAGCTGGCGCCACGTCTCGACATCGACGCCGTGGACGCGCTCCATCCAGCGAAGGAGGGCGTGGTCGGTGATTTCGAGGGTGGTCATGCTGCAGCTCGTGAGCGAGGGGCGAGACCGAACTCGGCCAGGATCGATGGCGGCACCTTCGTACCAGGGGTGTCCGGCGGCGGCGTGAGACGCCCGAGCGGCCAGTGACCTCCGCGACTGCGCCACATCTGCACTTCGGACCTCCAGCGGTCGTCGGAGAGGCTGGCGAGCATGTCCGCCGCTCCCGGGGCGGTGCCGGCTTGGCGCGCGGCCAGGGCCTCAGCCTTCGCGGCGTAGTCCTCCCATTGCCGATCCTTCGGGCTGAGCCAGAATTGAGCCTGCTTGACGTATTCCGTGTTCGTCTTGCCGGCACGCCGCAGCTCGGCAGCGTAAGCTCGCACCGCCGCCAAGAGGGTTTCCGGCAAGACACCCGCCTTCAAGGCCAGGGCGTACCGTGCCGCCGCCGGCGCTCGAGGGTTCGCGCCATCCCGCGGAGGGTAGGCCTCCCACCACTCGGCGAAGCCTTCCGGCTCGGCCCCCTTGGGGGCTTTGGGGGAGTCTTCTCTTCTCTTCTCTTTTAGGCTTCGATCTTTATGAAGCGGTGCTTCGTCCTGATCGTTGTTTTCCAATGGCTTAGCGGGCTCGTTTTCCAGGTCAGCCGACGGATTTCGCCGCTGACCTGAGATTTTTCCGCCCTTTCCTGCGTTTTCCCGGTTTTTTCGGACGGAATCGAGCTCGCGAGCGGCCCGCGCATTCTCGATCCGCCCGGCCGCCACGACGAGCTTGCCGGCTCGCACGAGCTCGTCGAGGTGACGCAGGAACAGCTTGAGCGTCTGATTGCACCGGCCGGCCAGACCGCGCTCGTTCAGCGCGATCGGGCCCTCGTTAAGCATGATGAGCTGGATGACGACGTGGTAGACCCGATAGGCGCCGTCGCTGAGGGCTTCGGTCCCGTCCATCCAGGCCGGGATGTCGTGCTTGTAGAAGCCTACCATCGGGCCGCCTCCGCAAGCACGTTGCAGGACACGTCGCAGAAGCACTCGACGCGGATGGTTGGGCCGCTGCGCTGCTTCAGGATTTCGATCTCGAGGGTATCGCGGACGACGTTAAGCCGGTCGAACTGCTCGGTGGTCGGCTCTGCGACGTGTTCGAGATAGTAGGCTTCGCGGAACAGGCCCAGCACCACGTCGGCATCCTGTTCGATCGAGCCGGAATCGCGCAGGTCGGACAGCACGGGCCGCTTGTCGGGCCGGCTCTCGACGCCGCGGCTGAGCTGCGACAGCGCCAGGATCGGGATGCCGAGCTCCTTCGCCAGCCGCTTCAGCGACCCGGAGATTTCGGTCATTTCCTGCACGCGATTGCCACTGTAGCGCTTCGAGGGGGCGATGAGACCGATGTGGTCGATCACCAGCAGGCCGAGGTAATGGCCGGCCCGCTCGAAGCGATTGCGCAGGCTGCGGGCGCGGGCCGCGATCTGGCTGACGGTGAGGCCGGGCTGCTGTTCGATTTCGAAGGGCAGCCGATCCAGTGCCCGACGCGCATCGTCGAGACGTCGGTAGGCCGACTCCCCGATGTCCACGCCCTGTGCGATCGCGCGGTAGCTGATCGGGTCGCGGCGATCGTAGGCGACGGCGGCCAGGGCACGCTCGGCGAGCTCCATGTCGTCCATCTCGAGCGAGACGAAGCCGACGCCGTACCCGGCCCGTGCCGAGGACAGAGCGAAGTGGATGCCCGCGGTCGTCTTTCCCATGCCGGGCCGGCCCGCGAGAATCAGGAGCTGATTGTCGCGCATGCCGAGCGTTGCCCGGTCCAGCCCCGGTAAGCCGAACGGCGCGCCGCGCTGCGCCCGCCCGCTCTGTGCCTCCCGAACGCGATCCAGCACTGCGGCCGCGCTCTGGCCGAGCCGCATCCGGCGCACGCTGCGGCCATGGCTCGCGACGATGACGGCGTCGAGCTCGTCCACCATCCCGGCGGCGTACTCGCCAGGGTCGGCGATCTCGCCGCCTGTCATCGCACCGACGGCGGCCTGTGCGGTCTCGAGGACGCGGCGCATCTGCGCGGCGTGCCGAATGGATCGGGCGTAGCCTGGGGCGTTGATGACGGTGGTGGCGCCGCCCGCGAGCGCGGCGAGATACTGCCCCACGGTCATGCCGCCGAGATCACGGTCGCCAACCGTCAGCTTGACGAGGCGGATATCGATGGGCTCGCCCGCGTCGCGGCGCAGGCACATCGCCTCATAGAGATGCCCGTTCACCGCCTCGGCGAAGTCCGAGGCCTCGACCAGATGGCGCACGCCGTCGAGCGCCGCTGCGTTGATGAGGATGGCGCCCAGGAGCGCCTGCTCCGACTCAACTGAGTGAGGGCCGAACTCGAACGCTGCGTCAGCGGCCGACATCACGCCCGCCTTCCGATCGGCGTGACGGTGCCGCGAACGAAGGCCTGCTGCGCGGGGGTCATGCAGAGGTCTATGAACTCGCGGTAGGCCTGCTGCGCGGCCATACCGTCCGCGAAGGCGAGTGTCCGGTCCGCCTTTTCGCGGGCAGTGGCATACCGCGCCCATGCTTCAGCCTGACGGCGGTCGCGCTCGGCATCGAGGTCGATGACGCTCATGGCTTACTCCGCGGCGACGGGCAGGGCCGCAGCAGCCGAAAACAGCGTCCCGGCCGAAGCCTCCGCCTCAGCGAGGTTCCGCGCAGCCTGCGCGTAGTAGGCCCGGTTCAGCTCGACCCCGGCGAACTTGCGGCCGGTCTTCAGCGCGACGTAACCCTCGGAGCCAATGCCGGCGAAGGGCGACAGCACCGTGTCTCCGGGATTCGACCAGAGCCGAATGCAGCGCTCAATTAGGTCGAGCGGCATCGGGCATAGGTGCTTCTCCGCCTCCGGGTCGCGCGCCTGCTTGGCGTTGAGGACGTTGGTCTCGTTGGTATCCATCCATACCGGGGAAGCCCAGCGCTGCCACACATCCAGGGACTCGAGATAGCGCGGGTCCTGCTTCTGCTTGGCGTCGGACAGGGCGGCGTAGTCGGGCAGGTCCTCGTGCGAGGCCGCTCGACGGGAAACGAAGCGGGCGCCCTCCCCGGCCCATTCCGGCCAGAGGCCGGGCAAGTGCGTGACGGGCGCCGTCTCCGCCATGCCGTCGTCCCACTTGCGGAACGTGACGATGTATTCGGGCAGCCCCTGGCGCACGCGGCCCGCGTCGGTGCGGAAGTTCTTGTAGAGCAGGCCGTCGGGCTTGGCCTTCGTCATCTCCCGCACCGGGCAGCGCCAGACCGTCGTTTTGCTGTGCAGCGTCCAGCCTGCGCGCAGATGGGTGCGGATGCAGGCGCCGGTGAAGTCGATGAGGCCGCGGTCGCCCTTGGCGCTGGCGTTCGAGTAGTAGACGAGATCCTTGACGTGGATGGAGACGAGCCGGCCCGGCCGGATCACGCGCAGCAGCTCGCGCGCGACATGGCTGTAGGCCTCCTGAAAATCCTCGTCCGTCTCGACGTTGCCCATGTCGCGGGCCGAGTCGGAGTAGATGTAGAGGTTGGCGAACGGGGGAGAGTAGACGCTGAAGTCGATGGAGTTTTCGGGCAGGCGCGCCAGGACCTCCACGCAGTCGGCGTTCCACAAGGTCCAGGCGTCGCCCGCGGCGACGGCGTTGCACGGGATCTCGGTCATGCGGACACCATCCACGCGGGCAGCGTGCTCTTGAGGGACGGGCGGTAGTCTTCGAGGACGGCGGAGGCGCGGGACGCGCGCGCCATGGCGGCGGTCATCTCCCGCTTCATCGCGTCGTGGTCGGCAGCCTTGCGGGCAACGACGGCGCCGATCGCGCCTTCGGTGTCGGCGGCGACCACATGCACATCGACAGGCCGGGTCTGGCCGAAGCGCCAGCAGCGGCGGACGGCCTGATAGTAGCTCTCGTAGGAGAACGAGAGGCCGACGAAGGCGACACGGGCGCAGTGCTGCCAGTTCAGGCCGAAGCCCGCCACGCTCGGCTTGCTGATGAGGTGGCGAACGGCCCCGCGGGAGAACGCATCCAGGCGCTCTTCCTTGACGTCGGCCGACATGGAGCCGCGCACCTCGACGGCGCCGGGCAGCGCGGCCGCCAGCGCGTCGGCCTCATAGTCCGTGTCACACCAGACGATCCACGGCTCATCCGCCTCGCGCGCGACGATCTCGGCGACCCGGGCGGCCCGCGCCTCCGCGGTCAGGCGCTTCTCGCGGTGGAGCGATGTTGCCGACAGGTCGGGCATGCGGAAGAGCCGGCCCTGGCCGTCGCGCTCCTCGCCCGCGGCCTCGGCGCGATCGACGCGGATGGTATGACGCGCCGTGCGCAGCTCGGGCAGTGCATAGCCCTCGTCCGAGAAGCCGAGATCCGAGGGCTTGGCGACGCAGCGCGCCCAGGACGAGACCCATTCCCAGAACGGGCGCACCGCGGCGCGTTTCAGCCTATAGCGGCCCATCTCGCGGTGGTCTGTCACGAACCAGCGGGTCAGCATCTCGTTACTGTCCATCACGCCGAGAAACTGCGCCTGCTGGCCCAGCTCCATGTGATCGTTCGGGGCCGGCGTCGCCGTCGCCGAGAGGCGGAACGGCGTGCGGGCGAAGGCCTCGATCAGCCGCCGTGTGGTCGCGCCGGTGAAGTTCTTGATGATGGAGGCCTCGTCCAGCACGACGCCGCCAAAAGCGTCGAGGTCGAAGCGGTCCAGTCGCTCGTAGTTCGTGATGACGATGCGGGCCCGATCGGCCGAGTTCGGCTCGCGCCGATAGCCGGCGTCGATGCCCCACCGCTCGGCCTCGCGGGCGTGCTGCGGGCCGACGGCGAGCGGCGCCAGCATCAGCACCGGGCGATTGGTCGCCTCGACGACGACGCGGCCCCATTCGAGGCCGGCGAAGGACTTGCCGAGGCCGGTATCGAGGAAGTGCCCAGCGCGGCCGGCGCGCAGGGCGAACTCGACGCAGTGGACCTGATGCGGCTTCAGGGCCGAATGCAGCGCCGGCACGTGGGTGAGGCCCGACGGCTGCGCCTCGACGCGCTTGCGGGCGATGTGGGCGTGATAGGCCTCGAGGCTCATGGGCGGGCTCCGGCGATGCGTGCCGCGTGCCGCTCGTCCTGCAGGTGCGCGAGGATCTGACAGACCTCCGCCTCGGGCAGGCCCGTGGCCTCGGCGATGTCGATGGTGTCCTTCCGCTCCGCCCAGAGGCGGGCGACGGTGCGCCGGTTCAGGTCGGCGACGATCGGATGCGGGTCGGCCGCGGGCGCTCTCACCGCGCCCTCCCGGCAAGTACGGTTTCGACCTGCCCCTGGCTCAGCCCGAGCGCGACGGCGATGTAAGTGGGGCTCTGATGGAGCGCGGCGCGGGTCTCGATCTCGGCGGCGTCCTCGGGCTCGACCGCGAGGGCGCGCAGGACGACGCGGACATCGGTCGCGGCCTTGTCGATGGCGGTGCGGATCGCCTGGACGAAGCGGGCACCGTCGTCGGGGAGGACGCCCGCGGTCACGATCGCGTCGATGCAGGGCTTGATGCGGTTGTCCGGGTCGCCCTGAAACGGGGGCAGGATGATCTCGACCTCGGCGGGGCCGGCGATGCGGCCGGGCCGCGGGCGCTGCAGCTCGATCGCCAGCACGGCCTGCTGGCGCCAGGACCGATAGCGCGGCGTCTTGATCCGTCCGCCGCGGACGTTGGCGTAAAGGGTGTTCGTGCTCGGCGGGAGCGGGAAGCGCAGCTCGACCACCGGTACGATGGGGCGCTGCGCGTATTGCGGGCGCTCCTCAGGCTTGAGGCGCGCGCCCGTGCGTCGGGATGTGGAGCCGGGCGCGCGCATGGGCGTCAGGCCGCGAGGGATTCGTCGGCGGGGGCCGTGTCGCCCGCGCTCGGGCCGGCATCGGCATCCGGCGCCGCGCCACCGCGGCCCAGCCCCGCCGCCTTCGCCGGCTCGGACCGGGCGGCCGAGTAGTTCGGCGAGACCATCGGATAATCGACGGGCAGGCCGAACCGGGCGCGGTAGCCCTCGGGCGTCAGGTTGTGCGTGGTCAGGTGCCGGCGGAGCGTCTTGTAGGGCTTGCCGTCGAGGAAGGAGATGAGCGCGTCGGGAGTGATCGAGGCCGCGATCTGCGCCTCGGTCGGCTTCTCGACCGCGGGCTCGGCGTGGGCTGGCGTGCCGCCCTGGCCCGGCACGTCCACCGCGACCGACGCCTTGAGCGCGCTGCTGACCGACAGGATGAGCTTCGGCAGGCTTTCGATCGTCGTCGGGTTCTTAACGAGGTAGGCGGAGACGATGTCGGCGGTGTAGCTCAGCGTCGGATCGAAGACGGCGCAGGCTTCGAGGATCGGGAACGGCTTGTCGCCGATGGACTCGGTCATGACGGGCTCCTAAGGTTCTTGAGATGCCGGGAGCCGCCCGGCGGCGGGAGCGGTGAGGCGTCAGCCCCAGGGCGCGGCGGCGTCGGCCGGCGGCGCGGTTCGGCGCGGCACCATCGGCTCGACATCGTCGAACCGGGCCGCGATCCCGGCATTGCGGGCGACCTCGGACAGGACGGCGGAGAGGTGCTGGGTCGCTGCGATCGACCAGACCTCGGGCGGGAAGCCGCGCATGACGACTGCGACTTCGTCCACGCCGGCGACGGCGGTGATGGAGGCGACGATGCTGCCCGTGGCGTCGCGCCAGACGAGGCCGTCGCTCGCGAGTTCGACGGTGAGGTCGCTAGTCATGGGCGGCCCTCTTCAGCCACCGTAGAAGCCGCATCCACTGCCTGTCGCAGAACAGCACGAGCCTGCTCCACAGAATGGCGGCGAGACCCGGCGGCGAGGCTTTCGGTGCAGTCGGCATCGGCGGCGAGCTTCCTGAGTTGCCGCTGTTTTTCGGCGGCGTGGGCGGCTTCGAGCGCGGACAGGATGTGCGAGGCGATCGTCTTGGGCGGCCGGTATTTCAGCGCCCATAGCTTTCTGAACGGAATGCCGGCGCTGCGGGCCACGCGGCCCATCGCGTTGCCGGCGTCGCCCCAACCCTCCGCCTCCCAGCGAATGAGTTCGGTCGTCCAGCCCTGAGCGCGAACGACGTCTTGGTTAGCCATTTGCGTTTTCCGCAAACACTTTTTGCACATCTGCAAAAAACCCCGTGCTTTCTTGATAAGCACTGGAGGGCAGCCGCAGATGAAGCAGAGAGGGAAAGGGATACGCGGCGAACACACGGACGCGACCGGACCCGGCTTGGCGGCAGGACCGAACGCGCAGGGACAGACCGACGCCGCGGGCGGCAACCCAACGGCGGCGAAGACGAGCGACAGCGCCGGCAAGCGCGGTCGCAAGATGATGAACGGGGTGAAGCGCGCGCACGGCTGGCGCGTGCAGGAGGGCAAACGGCATGGGGGCTGACGACGACAGCGGCGCAGCCGCCTCGCTCCTGGCGCTGCACGCCATGGTGACGTGGCTGGTGCGGCGGGAGATCGAGCGGGCGCCCGAGGCGCGGGCGGGCCTGCTCACGCACGTCGAGATCGCGATGGCCGCGGTGGTGCGGCGCGATCCGGCTCTGCTTGGCGCGGCGCAGGATGCGTGCGCCAGCGTGGCGAGGGCAGCCGGGGCGAGCGAGGCGCCGGCGGGGCTGCAATAGGGTGCGCCGAATCCCACGGCGCTTCCGGGCCTCCGGCCGGTTCCGGTGACGCTGATCGCGACGGTCAAATCCAGATCCAATGAAGCGCGCACGACGCTCCCCGTTCGATCCAAGTTTGCTTTTTGATGATGACCATGGCGGCCTCCAGTGAAGCGAGAAGCGCCCGACCCCGACGCTGTGGGAATGACAAGGGTCGGGCGCGATCCGGCGGTCGGCCGGTGAAGCGACCGCTGGATGGGGAAATGAGAGGTGCGGGAGATCGCGGCCATGTCACACCGGCTCCAGACCGAAGCGGCGGCAGGCCAGAACGATGTCGCGCTGTGTGACGGCGCCGGTGGCCCCACAGAAGCGCTTGCGCTCGCGGCCGATGGCGTTGCGATTGATCCCGAAGGCGTAGGCAATCTCGTCTACGCCCAGGCCGCCGGCGAGCATCCGGGCGACCATGATCGTGCGCGGGAACAGGCCAGCGACCGAGGCGTCCGCGCGCACGCGGCAGCGCGGAAGATCGTTCACGAGTTCGGTGGACGCGAGCTTCATCGATCAGCCCCCGTAGCGCCGAGCGGCGCACAATGCTGGCGCACCGCCGCGATGACGGCCGAAGCCGGAAACCCGGTCGCGCCCTCGATCTCGGGCAGCGTCAGGCCCGCGAGATGAAGGCAGGCGACGCCATGGGACGGGTCGAGGCCGTCACGGTCGAGGAGGAAGAGGCGCTGGCGCATGGCGCGAGCGAGGCGCGAGGGCGTGTAGGCGCTCTGGATCGGGCGCAGCCGCGGGGCTTTCTCGGGTCTGCGATAGCCGAGGACGCGCGCCCGCTGGCCGACGAACCAAGCGCCGATGCCGATGTGCGCGGCGATCTGCTTGAGGTTGAGGCCTTGAGCGAGCCCGTCGGAGATCTCGGCATCGAAGCGGTCGCCGTAGCCGACGCCGCGCTGGAAGGCGGGGTGCGGGCTCATGCGGAAGCCCTCGCAGGCTGGGGGGATTCAGCAGGTACGGCCTGGCCGCTGCTAGCCGCAGCCTCAATGTGAGCGATGACCCGTCCGGCCAGTTCGAGGTTCGGGACGCGCCCAGCCCGGAGATCACGAACGAAATTCGGGTCGTTAGCCAGCGTGATGCCGAAGCGCGTCGGCGTGATGCCGGAGACGGCGAGGTGATCCTCTACGCGCTGCAGAAATTCGCCGACGGTCATCATCATGCCGCCAATCTATAGGACTATTCCTATCTTGCAAGAGGATTCTGCCTATTCGACGCACGGCAAGCGGCGGCTTAGGGTTGTGCCTATGGCCGACGAGCGCGACGTGATCCGCGAAGCAGTGGCGCGGAACAAAACTTTGGACCTGTCGAAGCTGTCGAAGGCTCTCGGCAAGAACCACGCCTATCTACAACAATACTTAGAGCGCGGTGTTCCTAAAACGCTTAAAGATAAAGACAAAAAAGCCCTCGCTGCCATGATCGGCGTGAGTCCGAACGACTTGGGGCTTGAGGATGACGGATCCGGGTTGCCCGGAGACTTTGTCATCGTGCCTGAATATGAGCTTGACCTGTCCGCGGGTGGCGGGTCGCCATTCGACGAGAAGCGTGTCGTTGAGGAATGGCCATTTCCCGGCGCGTTTTTGCGCAATGTCCTCGCAGTCTCCCCCACTCGCCTGATCATCGTTCGCGTTGTTGGCGATAGTATGGAACCAACGTTTAAGCCGAACGACCGCGTCATGGTCGATCTTGATGATGTCAATGTGGCGCAGCCGGGCGTCTTCGCTGTCAACTTGGACGACACAGCGGTGATCAAGCGCTTGGAGGCGGTACCGTTGTCGCGGCCCAGGAAAATTGTGCTGATCAGCGACAACACAGTGCATGAAAAGTACACAGTTGAGGCAAGTCGCATCAAAGTGATCGGCAGAGTTATCTGGTTCAGTCGCCAGATCTAAAGCGAGAAGTGATTATGAAGAAGTTGTTTGCTCTGGTTGCAGTTGGATTGCTCGGGGCATGCGTATCGCAAAAGCCTCCGGTAAAGCTCTTAGCAACCCCTGACGACCCGAAAATCCTCAACCGCGTCAATCAAAAGGGCACGTCCCGCATACAGGGACAGGCCTTCATGCGGCAGGTCGGCGGCGGCGTAGTCACTGCGGCTGGCGAAAAGGTGGGGCTGTTTGTTGCGACCCCCTACACTGAAGAAGCGTTTGCAACAGTGAAATCAGGGCAAAATATCGACCAATCCACAGACACGCTTAACTTCAAGCAGTACATAAAGACCACAACGGCGGATGCTACTGGAAACTTTGAGTTCGATCAAATCCCGCCTGGAAACTACGTGGTTGTGACCAAGGTGGCTTGGCAGGTGCCACAGGGGCGCTACGGCATGTCCGATGAGGGCGGCGTCCTCAACCAAAAAGTTACAGTCGCACAAGGCCAGACGGCCAAGATCATCATGAACCGCTGACCTATGGTCGACTCGGCGGCGATCATTTCGCGCATGCGCACCGCGCTCGCCGCCGAGAAAGTCGTCGTCGGCCCTTTGATTTGGCGCGCTGGCACGCGGCCTCGGACGTTCGCCCTGGCCGCACTGGCGGAGCACCCCGATCAAAACATGGAAGTTCACCTCACAGCCGCCGCGGCGCTGCCGAACGAGCATGTGGGCTTCCAGCTTTGCCTCTCGGTTCCGGGCCACACTTTTCCCGTCACGCGGTTCGATTGGCGCCCGCCCCGACCCCACGTCAACAGGTTTGGCCCCCTGCGAGGGCTCAGCAGCGGGACCGGCTTGCACCCGTTCGAGGAAAACGCTGAGCTTGGGCTTGCGATGATGGTGACGCACAACCTTCCGGTCTGCATGCCGATCGACCCGGAGCCGCCCGACTTTTCGAGCGCTGTTGCCTATGTCTGTGATACCTTCCGCTTAGAGCTACGAGAGCCGATACCGCTGCCGCCATGGTCGCCCACCCTGATCTGACCCACAGCGCGCCGTTGTCCGCCATAGCGGACAAGGCAGCGCGCGCGCTGATCCAGGTCCGCCGCGGGCCAGGCCTCGATGCGCGCGTAACGCTTCCGGTCCTCTACCCATCGGGCAGCTGCGTCGGCCTTCGCATTGGCGGTGGCGGCAAGGGCTTCATGATCACCGACGACGGCGGCGCCTGCGCAGAGGCGGACATGGCCGGCGCCAGCGAGTTCTTTCACCGCGCGGCCAGGGAGACGGCCGAGCGATGCGGCGTGCGCTTCGACGGCCACGAGATGTTCGAGATCGAGGCGCCCTCCGAAGCGCTGCCCGGCTTCATGGCAATCGTCGCCGACGCCTCGCGGCGCGCCGCGCAGCTCGTGGCCGAGCGGCAGGCCGAGCGACTTGACCGCCGGTTCCGGACCGGCCTTGCCGACCGGCTCATCAGCGTGTTCGGATCGGACAGGGTAGACATTCGTCCGCAGGTGTCCGGCGCATCCACGCATGCATGGCTCTTCGACGCCGCCGCTCGCCTCGGTGAGCGCACGGTTCTCTTTGCCGCGGTCACGCCGTCGGCAGTCTCGGTGTCGTCGGCCTACCTCAAGCTGGACGACGTCGCCCGGCTTCCCGGCGCGCCCGACACGGTTGCGGTGCTCTCTCGCCATTCTCTGTTTCGGCAGGACCAGCGCCTAATCTTGGGGCGCACCGCCAGAATTATCGACGCAACGGCGTCTGACGAGGCGTTTCGTCGGATCGCTGCATAAGCGCATTACGGCGACCGCTATCCGGCCACTCTCGATATCCTCGCCGCCCCGCCTTGTGCGGGGTTTTTGTGCCCACGGCGCCACGGGAGATGCCGTTCCACAATTTTCCGCCGATAGGTAAAATCCTATTGACGTCAAAATAGGACTATTCCTATAGTGCTTCCATCGCCCCTCGCGGTGGAGCCCTCCCCGATGTCATTCGCTCGCATCCCGACCGTCACCGACTTGACCTCGGGGGAGGATCGTTTCACGCGCCGTCGCCGCAACCGCAGCAGCGACAGCGCCCTGCGCGCGAGAGAGAAGCAGGCCGAGGCCGCCAAGAAGGAGCCGTTCGCCGCCTTTTTCCTGCACGACGAGCACAAGCGCCTGACGACTGCGTTGCTGCGGCTCCAGCGGGCCGGCGACGGCGGCGCGGCTTCGGCCTACGCCATCCTCGACCGCACCATCCGGACCAAGCGCTCCGGCTTCGTCGCCGTGTCGCCCGAGCCTGCCCAGGCCAAGACGCTCGCCACCTACCTGCGCAAGCGCGGCGTGGACGGCTTCTGTCAGGGCCTCGCTCGTCTCGACGAGATCGCCGGCACGGAGCAGCCCGCGGGCCGACCCGTTGATCTCTGCGGCTTCGATTTCGAGCGCATCCTTGCGCAGCTCGACGCCGCCGCCGATGCCGGCAGTGCCGACGCCGCCCGCGCGGCGGCCCATCTGCGCACCGCTACGGTGAAGTCCACGCTGGTCCGCTTCTTCGTCAACCACGAGGCCGCGGGCGAACTCGCCGACGCGCTGCACGCCGCCGGCGCCGGGCGCCGCCTGGTCCACGACGTCGATCTCATCGCGGGCCGCGCCGGCTTCCGCGAGCCCCTGGCCGCGCCCGCCGCCTGACACGCATCGGCGCCCCTCCCCTCCGCCGTGCCTGCCCCATTCCCTCCAGCCGCCCGAGGTCCGCCCATGTGCGCGCCGTTCAGCCCCACCGATTCCGCTGAGACCACCGCCCTCACCTCTCTCGACCTCGCCGACGCTGCCGGCCGCGCCTGCATCGCCATCGCCGGCATCGTGGAGATCGTCCGCCAGGTCGCCATCGACGACGCGACCAGCGCGCAGCTCGGGCCCCGGGGCGCACACCACGCCAACCTCGCCCGCATGCGGTTCGAGGAGGAGGTGATCGCTCTGCGCGCCGTCCTCTGCAACGCGCTGGCCGGCACGTCCGTGACCTTCGCCAGCGAGACCGATTTCGCGGCTGTGCTGCCCGCCCGCATCGAGCGCAACAATCGAGCGATCCTGGCGACTGCGATGCGCCGGGTCGACGCGGTCGAGGCTGCCGACGCCGCCGGCATGCGGGCCGCCCACGACCGCGGCGACGCCATCTCCGCCGCCCTCTACGGCACCACCGAGACCGCGCCCTGTGCCGATCTCACTCGCGAGGCCGAAGCTTACGACTACGGGCGCTCGGCGGCGGCCAACGCCTCCTATTCGGCCGCCGCCTATCAGGCCGGCTTCGTCAGCCCGGCTGCGACCTGACCGCCATGACCGCCGAGTTCATGGCCGGCCTCGCGCTGGCCGTCGCCTGCGCCGCCATCGTGCTCGCGACCGTCACTCTGGTGATCGTCTCGCAGACGCACGCGCTGAACGAAGACGAGCGCCAGCACCCGCCGGCGCCGGCCAACGGCAACACCCCCTGCCCCGAGGTCTACGATGATTCCGCGTCCGTCGGCGGCCGTTGAGCCGCGCCTGAACCTGACCGCGCTCGCCATCGCGATTGCCGGCCCCGGCTCGATCATCGCCGCCGTCATCGGCAGCGGGTGGCTGTGGAGCCTGCAGCCGTGAGCCAGTCCGAACTCATCCCCATGCCGTCACCGCAGACGGCGCTTCAGGTCTTTACGACCGAGGGTGGGATCGACCCGCTCATCGCCCGCATCCGCTCCGAGGTGGACGGCTTCACCGCCGACATCTCGACGGCGAAGGGCCGCGCCGAGGTGAAGAGCTTCGCGTTCCGCATCACGAAGACGAAGACCTCCTTGGAGGCCATTGGCAAGGCGCTTGCCGCCGAACAGAAGTTGATCCCCGGCAAGATTGACGCCTGCCGCCGCCGCACGTGGTCGATCCTCGAAGGACTGTGCGACGAGGTGCGCAAGCCTCTTACCGAGTGGGAGGAGGCCGAGGCCGCCCGCGTTGCCCGGCACCGGGCCGAGATCGCCCGGCTCTACAGCCTGCCCGCGTCTGTCGCCACCGTCGCCGCAATCGACGCCGCCACCGCGGCGCTCGACGACCTCGCCATCGGCCCGACCCTCGAGGAGTTCGCCGCCGAGTACGCCATGGCGAAGGACACGGCCCTGCGCGAGCTGCGCGGCAAGCGGGCGGAGCGCGTCCGCCTCGATGCGGAGGAGGCCGAGCGCGCCCGACTACGCCAAGAGGCCGAGGAATGCGCCGCTCGCGAACGAGAGGAGCGCATCCGCGCCGAGGCCATCGCCGCCGAGCGGGCCCGTGCCGAGCGGGAGGCTGCGGAGCGCCAGGCGCAGGCCGAGCGTGCGGCAGCAGAGGAGCGGGCCCGTATCGCCGCCGAGGCTGCGCGGGTCGAGGCTCGGGCCCAGGCTGAGCGCGACGCCGCCGCCCGCCGGGAACAGGAGCTGCGGCTTGCCGCAGAGGCTGCCGAGCGCCGCGCTGCCGAGACCGAACTGCGCGTGAAGCGCGAGGCCGAGGCGGAGGCCGCCCGCGTGGCCGCTGAAGCTGCCCGACGCGAGGCGGATGCCCGTCGCCGCGGGAAGGTCAATCGCGAGGCCGTCGCCGCCCTGGTGGCCGGCGGCATCGCGGAAGAGGTCGCCAAGCTCGCCGTGACGATGATCGCCCGCAAGGCGGTCCCGCACGTCAGCATCTCGTACTGAGGGAGGCGCGCCATGGCCGACACCCACGCGCCTTACATCTTGGTCTTCAGCGCCATACCCGGCGACCCCTCGGCGTTGATTGAGTTTGCCGGGACGGCCGAGGATTGGCGCACATCGGCGATGGCGACCAAGACCAGCGCCGAGATCGCCGCCGACGTGTCGCGCACGCTGGATGCGCGCTCGGCCGTGCTCAAGGCCCTTCGCGCCGTCCGATCCGACTGCCGCGATCCCGACACCGATACCGCTCTCGCTCCTGCCACCGGTGAGCTTGTCGAGGCGGCCCTTGCTGCGATGGGGGATCGGTCGTGATCCGCTGCGACGCCGTCACATACGAGGACGTCGGCACCACCGCGCGTCGGCCCCTCACGCCTTCGCAGAAGCTCGAACTCTACGAGGAGCAGAAGGGCATCTGCCCGCTGTGCGGCCTCTTCATGCGGCCCGGCAAGCGGCTGATCGACGAGCATCTGCGCGCGCTCGGCCTCGGCGGCACCAACGACTTCGGCAACCGGGCGATCGTCCACGAGGCTTGCGCCCAGGCGAAGACACACGGGCCGAACGGTGACCTCGCGGTGATCGCCGACGCCAAGTCGCAGAAGCGCTCGATCCTCGGCTTCGAGCGGCCGAAGGGCCGACCCATGCCGGGCTCCAAAGCCTCCGGCCTCAAGCGCGGCTTCGACGGCCGCGTCACCCGACGATGAACCCCTCGCATCAGGAAAGGCGCGCACCCATGCCCCGGCCCGTTAACCCTGACGATTTCGAAATCGGCCGCCGCATCTACACGGCGCGCCGACGCAAGGGCATCCCGCAGCAAGAGGCATCTATCGCTGTCGGCATGGCTTCAACCGCGCTCAGCGAGATCGAGCGCGGCGTGCGGACCCTGAAGGCGCCGACGCTCGCCAAGATCGCGGCACTCCTCGACGCCGATCCGACCTTCCTGCTCACCGGTGCGCCCGGACGCGGCTCGCTCACGCCGCGGGAACACAAGCACATACAGAATTGCCGCCAGCTCACGCCGGCCCGCTTCGACGCCATCGAGCGCATCGTCGCCACTCCGGAGGCGCGCACATGCTGAGCGCGTCCGACCTCGCTGGCTTCGATCTGTCCGGCCTCTCCTCAGGCCTTCAGAGCCTTGTGGTCCGCCACGACCGCTACCGCCGTGAGGCGGCCAGCATCGGCGTTCCGCCCGACTGCCCCGAGACCTACAGCCTCGTCCAAGTAGCGCAGCGCGATGCCGAGGTGCTGGCCAACGCCGAACGGCTCGTCGCCTTCATCCGCCAGTTCGCCGCCGACGAGAACGAGGCCCGGTCCGCGCCCGGATCGCCCTCGGCCGGAAGCCTCATGGCGCGCGCCCTGGCCGCGATCTCCGGCGCTCCTCCCGCCCGTCACTGCCGCACCCTCAAGCGCGAAGCCGAGTCCCTTGGAGAGAGGGAGGGGGTGAAGTGAGCGGACCTCTCATTATCGACAGCTTCGCGGGCGGCGGCGGCGCGTCCGAGGCCGTCAGAACCGTGCTTCTCGCCTGCCTGCCGCCGGGCGTCCCGCCATCGTTTCAGGAGATCGTCTCGGCCCGCTACGTCGGGTCTGGACGCCAGCGCCGGGCGCGCGCCGAGCTTAGGATGTTCGACGGACTGCCTGCGATCGTCGAGGTGTTCATCGGCGGAGTCGCTCTCGGTGTCCCGATGCCGGGCCATCAGTGGATGGAGATGGAAGGCGGTCCCTGCGCCTTCGAGGGCGGTCGCTGGCAGCGGTTTCCCGAAGACCTCGACTTGTTCACCCCCACCCCATCACCCGCCCATCGGGCCGGCGCGGAGGGCTGAGACGATGACGCCTCTTCAGTATCGCCGCTGGTACGATTTCGCCCGTAGGATGGCGCTGCGCACATTCGATGGTATCACGCCAGCTCGGCGTCTCAAGATCGCAAAGAAAGTGCGCCATGTCCTGTGGTGCTTAGAAAGCGATGTCCCCGACATCGTCGATTGGGACAACAGCCCCTCCTATGTCTGCGATGCGGTTGATAGCCTGCTGTCGGAGCATGATCATTATAGAACCAAGGCAAACGGCGATGAGGAGCCGTTTGGAAATCGGTTTCACAATCAAGTAACGTGCTGTATCCGCGCTGGTCTCGACATGGCTTCTGCCCCATCGGCGGGAGTGCTCGGCTGGTCTGTAGGTGATCTTCGCAAGATGTATCCGCTTGGCATTCCTGAGTGGATAACGGCTGGCTTCAACCCACCGATCACGAGCGAGACGCCTGATGACACGGGAGTCTGGCTATGACGCCCCACGCCATGACCACCCAGGCAGGAACGGGCGCGGTGCGCCCCGTGCGGAAGCGGTGGCACGTCGTCCGGGCGAAGCCGGGGCAGTTGCTCGCCCGCTACGGCCGTGACGAGCCCTACAACAATCCCGACGTGATCTACTCGTGGCCGGATCGCAACGGGAAGTGCGACACCCGCGTGCTGATGCGGGCCTTTGAAGAACTGATCGTCCACGACGGCAATACGCTCCGGCAGGAGCTTGAGGCTCGTGGCTACGACATCACGACGCTGCGCTTCTCCATCAAGCGCCTGCCCGTCACCCCCACCCCCGATGCCCCGACAGCCGATCATCCTCGTGGGGGTGGGCTGTCCTCAAATACGGAGACCGCCCGATGACGACCTCCAGCATGAGCATGGAGGCCGGCGAGGTCTCCGAACGCATCGACGTCCTCGACCACGGCTATGTCCGGCTGGTCGAGAGCATGGGTTCCGACCTCTCTATCGTCCGGGCCGCCCGCGTCAGCTACGACGCGGCATGGCGGGCCGGCGAGGATCAGGGCTCGGACCACCGCCTGATCCACTACCTCTGGAAGAACCGGCACACGACGCCATTCGAGTCGGTCGTTTTCCAGTTCGAGGTCTACGCGCCGATCTTCGTGTTTCGGCAGTGGCACCGGCATCGGACTTGGAGCTACAACGAGCTGTCCGGCCGCTACCGCGAACTGCCTGCGGTGTTCTACGTGCCGGACCCGGCCGTGGTGGGCGAACAGTCCACGTCGAACAAGCAGGGCCGGCAGGCGGGCGATCCCGGCCTTGTCGAGCAGCGGCGCGGCGAGGTCGAGCAGTATCGCGCGGCCTGCGAGGCGTCGTTCGCCGAATACCGCAAGCTGCTGGACGCCGGCTGGCCCCGCGAATTGGCCCGCTCGGTCCTGCCCGTCAGCACCTACAGCCATATGTTCGCGAAGGTGGATCTGCGGAACCTGCTCGGGTTCCTCGACTTGCGCGCCGACGCGCACGCTCAGCACGAAATCAGGGTCTACGCCGCGGCGATGCGCGACCTCGCCCGGCAAGTCGCGCCGGTCGCCCTCGCGGCATGGGAGGCGAACTGATGTCGGACGCCGTCAACAACCCGAAGCACTACACGTCGCATCCGTCTGGCGTGGAAGCCATCACCGTGTGCGAGCACATGGGCTTCAACCTCGGCAACGCCATGAAATACATCTGGCGCGCCGGGATCAAAACTGACGATCCGGTCGAGGATCTGGAAAAAGCCCGCTGGTATCTCAACCGCGAGATCGAACGCCGCCGCGCCGCCGCTACCCAGGAGTCCGCCCGATGACCGCCCCCACGCTCCAGGGGGCTGCGGCCTCCGCATCCGATGCGGTCGTGATGGTGGCGCGCCTCTGGTGCCGCGCTGAAGGCAACGACCCGGACGACACGATTTCCGATGCCGGGCACACCGTGCTCGACGCCCTGCTATCAGGCCAGGATCGCAAGGCGCTCGCAGCGATCCGGCAAGCCGAGGCCGACCTTCGCGCCGCCCTCGCGCCCCCGGCCGTACCGGAGAGCGTGCGGCGGGCGGTTGAGGCCTTCGATGCCGCAAAGGCCGATATGCATCGTCGTCGAGAAGCGGGCGAGTATTGGCATCTTGGCGAGGCGATTGTTCAAGAAAATCACGCCTACGACACGGCGCTCAGGTTCGTCCGCACCCTCCTCACCCCCACCCCGTCCCCCGATGGACCCGAGGTCTCTGCCCCTCCGGGCGGCGGTGGGGTGGTGGAGGACGAGCGCGTGCGCGAGTGGCGCAAGCGAGCGGAGGTTGCCGAGGCTCAGCTTGCAGCGCAGGCGGCGCTCCGAAGCCCTGATGGCGTCCGCTACCAGTTCCGCGAGATCGGCGAGGGCGAAGGCTGGATCGACTGCTCACGCGCGTCTTACGAGAGCTACAGCAGTGACCCGCACATCGACACGCGCAAGATCGGCGACGAGCGCTCTTGCACCTGCCATCCGAGCGACAACCCGCCTGTGCCCTGTGCAAAGAAGTACGCTCTTTCCGAGTGTCGCGCGGCTGCCGCCGCACCCGCCACCCCCGAGCCCGCGGCGGGCGGGGAGCGCGAGATCGTCCGGCATAAGGTGCGCGGCACGGAATACGAGGTGTTGGGCGAGGCCGAGACGCAGTATAGCGGCTGCGCTCGGTGGAGCGCCGAGGGTTATTATCGTCCTTTCCGCGATAACATGAAGCTCATTGTCTACCGCAGTCTTGACGACGGCAAACTGTGGTGCCGCTTCCCCGACGAATTCCGCGACGGCCGGTTCGAGACCCTATCCGCCCCAGCGGGGGCACAGACCGCGGACGGAGGCTGGTCCTTCGACATGGAGGCGGCGCCGCGGGACGGGACCGTCATCCTACTCTGGCGCGAAGGGTGGGTCGAGCCGTCTGCGGCGTACTGGGGCCTCGCTCCGCAGGCGGATGGCGCTGGCGTCGCCACGAAGCGGCATCCGTGGGTGTTCCTCGACAGCACCAACGGCCTTAACGGCTTCGAGGACGGCGAGCGCGGCCCCACGGCCTGGCACTCTATGCTCCCTGCCCCGCCGTCCTCCACCGCCACCGCGCACGATGCGCCCGAGGGAGGGCAGTAGGATGGCGACCGCAACCGTCTACCTCACGCCCGACGCCGAAGCCTACCTGCGGCTCTATAAGCCCTCGACCTACGGCATCGCCTTGCCGCCCGCAGTGGCGAAGGAACTGGTCGAGGCCGGCTTCGTCGAGTGGCTTCCGGGCCCTGCATGGGGCGGCACGCTCTACGGCCTGACCGAGGCCGGCGCGATCTTTCAAGACGAGCAGCTTGGAGGCCAGCATGCCGACCGCTGATCGCGAGCGGGCCCGCCCCGCCTTCGTGGCCGAGATCGACGCCGATGAGCTGGCGTGTCGGATCGCGGAAGCCGCCTGCGGCATCCGGCGCCCGCCCGGCATGACGGCCAAGCAGGCGCTCGACAACATGAGCCGCCTGACGCGCCGGATGGGCGAGACCGATACCGTGCCGGGCTTCCGCCGGGCCGCCCAGGCCGCCGCCGAATATCTCACCGAGTGCATCAACAACGGTAGGAGGCCGTCGTGACCGTTGATCGCGAGAAGCTGCGCGAGGAAATGGCCCGCCTCGGCTTCAACGGCTGGTACGGCCGCGACGAGTACGACGACTGGCCCGTTCAGGGCATGTGGGAGCGGACGGCCGACGCGCAGCTGGCTGGCCCCCTGCTCTCCGCCCTCCTCGCCCAGGCCGACACCGCCGAGCGGATGGAGGCGGTCCTTCAGAAGTACGAGTCGCGGTTTCGCACCGACGCCCTGCGGCCTGAACTTCAGACCTTGGAGGAGCGCGTCGTCTTCGCCTGCAACGAGGCCATCGCCGGCCGCGAGGGCGAGCGCCGCCTTGCCGAGCGCGCTGGCATCACGCTCGACGTCACCGCGGCCGACGATCCGGCGGCGCTACTCGATGCGCTTCGTGCCGCTGCCGTCGAGCGCGCCTGCCTCTCCGCCGAGGTGGAGGCGCTGCGGGCAGAACGCGATGCGGCCCTGTCTCATCTGCCCGAAGGTTTGCGCGGCGCGAGCCTCGCCGGAGGTGTCCAGGCACTCGCGTTCTCGGCCAGCGCCGACAACGACAGCAAATGGCGTTGGGGCCATGCCCTGACGATCGGCCTCGCCTTCGCCGACAAGGCGGCTGGCGAGGAATGGGAGCACGGCGGCATGGCATCGGTCGACGTCTGCCTTGCCATGGCCGCGACGCTGGCCTGCGACTGCGACAGCGACGAGTGGGCGGAAATGGCGAAGTCCGGCGCCGCGCGCTTGGCCGAATACAAGGCTGAAGCCCTCCCCCGCACTACCGACCAGCCGGACCCTGGCGCACGGGAGGGGGCGTCCCTCCCCGTCGAAGCCGCCGCACAGGAGGGGCAGACGCGATGACGACCTCACCCTCTAGCGCAGGCAAGGCCATGGATGCGGAGACCTTTTGGCTCCTCTCCCAGCGCATCAATGCCGCCGAAGCCTTCGCCCGCCGCGCACACGCCGGTCAGACCGACAAGGGCGGCGCACCCTACACTGGGCATCTCGGCCAGGTCGCGGCACGAGCGCGGGCGCACGCCGAGCGGCTGGGGTTCGGCGATGAGGTCGCGGCCCTGTGTGCTCAGGTCGGCTGGCTCCACGACACGATCGAGGACACCGACACGACGGCGGACGATCTGCGCGCCGCGGGCTTCGGCGCCGCCGTCCGCGCCGTGCTCGCGCTCAGTCGCCCCGAGGGCCCGCCATACCTCGCGTGGATCCAGGCCATCGCCGACAGCGGCGATCTCGTCCCCATCATCGTCAAGCTCGCCGACAACGAGGACAACCTCGATCCGTCTCGCGAACTTGCTGGCGCCGGCTCTCTGCGCGAGCGCTACGAGGCGTCGGCGGCGATCCTGCGGGCGGCACTCGACAGCGTTGGGGAGGATTGGGCCCGTGGCTGATGTCGAGACCCTGAAGGGGCTGTTGGAGCGGGTGCGCGCGGCGAAGGGGCCGGACAAGGCCACGCTGAATGAATTTGTGCGCCCGCTCGACGCCGATCTTTTTGAGACTTTTGGCGGCCCGAGATGGGATGCCGCCTATCGTCAGGCGCAAGGATCGATGGGCGCCCCCCACGAAAACGCCGTCAGGGAAGCTCGCTATTATGCGTCTCGCTTCACGGGCAGCATTGATGCCACCGTTGAAGCAATCGGCCGGATACTGCCCGGCTCGACGTGGGCCGTCTTCAGCGACGGCACGGCCTGGGTCTGGCCCGACGCCAGCATGGACCTGCTGAAGGGCCACCAAGGCAAGGCCGCGACGCCCGAACTCGCCCTGTGCGCCGCGCTGCTCCAAGCCCTCATCGCCCGCACCGAGACCGATGGAGGACGGGATGCCTGACCGTATTGCTCTCGCCGACGAGATCGAGCGGCAGCTTACGCTCCGCGATTGTCCCGAGCATCACACCGCCGATCTGTATCTCACTCCCGGCAAATGGCGCCTCGTCATCGCCGCCCTCCGGTCCAAGGACCGCGAGGACGGGGCGCGGGAGATGCGGGAGACAGGCCTGCATCCGCGCCTTGCCGATGCCTTGGCCGAACTCGGCCGGCACGAGACCGCGAACCGGGGCGCTGTCTACTGGTGGCGCCGCGCCAGCATGGAAAAGCTCGCCGCCCTTGGCCTCGTCGAGACGTGGCTGCCGAAATCGATGGCTCACTACAAGGGCAAGACCCTGCCGTATCGGCTCACCGAAGCCGGCCGCCTCGCTCTCGCGGAACAGGAGAATGGCCGATGAGCGAGAAACCCATGACCCGCGACGGCGAGCCGCTGCGCGACGAGTTCTATCCGCCGCTGCCCGACATCGAAAACGACATCGTCAACCCGGCGCCGGACGGGCGCCCTTGGCTGAAAGGTTGCGGTGAGTGCCTGTTTCGAACAAGCGACCCGCAGGGCGTCGGGCTCGGCTACGCCGACAGCATTCGGTTCAACAACCTGCACGCCATCGGCTTCTTCTACTGCGTCCACCGGAAGGACGGCGACCACAACCGCGTCTGCGCGTCCTACGCAGCCTGCCGTACCGGGGCGCACCATCGCTCTGAAAAGTACGCCGCCGCCCTCACCGATCACGGCCAGGGGGAGGGATCGGACGATGCCTAGGGAGAAGGGGGGCGTGGCGCTCCCGAACCCGAGCGCCGCCGAGATCCGTGAGGGTTTGATCTATGCGGCCTATCTGGTCGAGCGATACGGCGAGGTCTACGCGCCGATCCTCGACAGGCTGGAGCGCGAACTGGCCGCCGCGCAGAAAGAGACGCCGCGCGACCGGGCGCGGCGCATTCTAGAGGCTCACACCTTCGAAGGTGGCTTGAAAGCGATCCGCTGAAGCCACTCCCGCTTCTGCTCTAGGCTGGGGCCGAGGCCGTATCGCGGACGGTGAAACTTATGGCCCATCAGCGCCGCCGTCACTTTCTCGGGTGCTTCGACTTTGGTCAGGCGGTCCTCGAATGTGTGCCGCAGCGAGTAGAGGGTCTGGCCCGCTTCGGGCAGCAGGCCGCGCCCGCGCAACACCTTGTTGACGATCGCCGACAGCGAGGCGGCCTTGTCTCGATACCGCGGGAAGCCAGCCGGGCTCGCTTGCGCCGCCATGAGCGACACGCCCACCAACGGGATTTCGCGCGCCGACTGGTCCGTCTTCATCCGGCGACCATCCGGCTTGACGACGACGTGCGGCGCCGGGCCGCTCAGCCGGATCGTTTCCTCGGTGAGATTGCAGGCTTCCGACAGCCGCAGGCCGGTCTCTACGATCAGGTAGAGCACGCACCGGGCATCGTCGTTCAGCCCATCAAGCGCGCCATCGGCAAGAAACCTGTCCTGAACGAAGGCGGGCGCGAATGCGACGCGCTGGCCGTTGTTGGCGCCGCGTATCCGCATCTCGGAGAACACCGGCCCCAGCCCGATCCTCAGCGCCCGCTCCACCGTCTTGAACATCGTGTTCAGGTGGCCGAAGTCCTTGTTGGCCGTGTCCGGGTCGAGGTCTTCGTCGGCGACCCGAGCCTGCCACCATTCCCGGAAATCCAGCGCCTGGGGCCGCGTGATGGACGATATGGGCTGATCGCCAATCACGTCGATCAGGTTGGCGACGGCTCGGACCTTTGGGTTGCGCCATTTGCGAACTTGATCTGGCGAGAGATCGCGGATGTCGCTGGCGCTCAGCCGCTCGAACTCATTGAACAGGCCCGACAGCATAAGCCGCGGGACCGGCACGCCGCCGCCCAAGGCGGACGCCGCCAACTCCTCACGCTCTTGCGGCTGCCCCTTTATGGTCTGGAGGCGCGCCAGAATTTCGGAAACAGGCCGCGCCGCGACGGCATCGGCGGTCATGTAGTCGAAACCGAAGCCGCGGGCGCGCTTGCGGGCGGCGTCATAGACCTTTTGTGCCTCTTCCGCCCTGCCGTTCAGCAGGCCGAGCCAGAAGGCTTCAAGGTCGGCGTTGATCTGGTCGGCGATCCGGCGGGCCTTCGCGCCGCGCGGGTCTTCCACGACGCGGATGCGTGTGGACTGGCGAACGATGCCGCGCCGGTCGAGGTCGGCGACGTTGAACGGCACGCGGCGGCTGAAGTGCCACACGCCATCTCGCTTCAAAAGGTAGTCGCCAGACATCGGGTCCGTGTGTTACGGTCTGTATGACGCGATGTAGCACACAAACGAGAGCCAGGCGCAAGGGCTTGGGCGAAAATCGTTAAGTGACAAGGAGTTAGGGGTATGGCAAGTGGCGGAGAGGGGGGGATTCGAACCCCCGATGCCCTTGCAGGCATGCCGCATTTCGAGTGCGGTGCATTCAACCGCTCTGCCACCTCTCCGCAGAGGTGTCGTGACGACGGGAAGCGCCCTAGCATGCGGGTCGACGCTCCACAAGTCGCCTTCGCGATTGTCGGGGCGTATCGTTGCCCCCGTGGCGTGCAGGCCTTGCCGCGGCGCGGGCGGCGGTGTTGATGCCAGCCTATGTCCGATCTGTTCGTCTCCGCCGGTCTCGAGGCGGGTGCGCCGCGTCCGCTCGCCGACCGGCTGCGCCCGCGCCGCCTCGCCGAAGTGGTTGGCCAGGAGCACCTGACCGGCCCGGACGGTGCGCTGACAAGGCTTCTCGCGGGCAAGTCGCTGGGCTCGTTGGTGTTCTGGGGGCCGCCCGGCACCGGCAAGACAACCGTGGCGCGGCTTCTCGCCCACGAGACCGATCTCGATTTCGAGCAGATCTCGGCGATCTTCTCCGGCATCGCCGAACTCCGGAAGGTGTTCGAGGCGGCCCGGCGGCGGCGGGCGACGGGACGGGGCACGCTGCTCTTCGTCGATGAGATCCACCGCTTCAACCGCGCCCAGCTCGATGCCTTCCTCCCCGTGATGGAGGACGGCACCGTCACGCTCGTCGGAGCCACCACCGAGAACCCGTCCTTCGAGCTGAACGCGGCGCTCCTCTCCCGCGCCCGCGTGCTGCTGTTCCGCGCCCTCGATCCGGCGGCGCTCGCCCGCCTGCTGGCGCGGGCCGAGCAGATGGAGAACCGCCGTCTTCCCCTCGACGAGGAGGCCCGCGCCGCGCTGGTCCGCATGGCCGACGGCGACGGTCGCGCCGCCTTGACGCTCGCCGAAGAAGTCTGGCGCTCGGCGCGGCCCGGCGAGACGCTCGATGCCGAGACGCTCCAGACCCTCGTGCAGCGCCGCGCCCCGATCTACGACAAGGCGCAGGAGGGCCACTACAACCTCATCTCGGCCCTGCATAAGACCGTGCGCGGCTCCGATCCCGACGCCGCGCTCTACTATCTCTGCCGGATGCTGGATGCGGGCGAGGATCGCCTGTTCATCGCCCGCCGCCTCGTCCGGATGGCGGTGGAGGATATCGGCCTCGCCGACCCGCAGGCGCTGGTCGTGGCGAACGCCGCCAAGGACGCCTTCGACTTCCTCGGCTCGCCGGAAGGCGAGTTGGCGCTGGCGCAGGTCACGATCTACCTCGCCTGCGCGCCCAAATCGAACGCGGTCTACAACGCCTACAAGGCCGCGACGCGGGTGGCCAAGGCCAACGGCTCGCTGCCGCCGCCGCGCACCATCCTCAACGCCCCGACCGGGCTGATGCGCAGGATCGGCTACGGCGAGGGCTACCGCTACGACCACGACGAGCCCGACGCCTTCTCCGGCCAGGATTACTGGCCGGAAGGCCTCGGACGGCAGCACTTCTACGAGCCGACCGACCGCGGCATGGAGACCCGCTACGGTGAGCGCCTCGCGTGGTGGGAGCGGCTGCGCCGGGAGCGGCGCGGCGAGGAATAGGCATCGCGCTTCCGCCGCATCCCAAAAAAGCCCCATGGGCATGGCCTGTGCAGGCGCCCCGGCGAGGGCCGCTCCGGCGGCCCGGCGCCGGGTCTCCCCCAGCGCGGCACGTTCCAGAGACCGAATGCTCAAGACCGCCTTCGTCGCCGCGCGCGATCGCCAGCGCCTCTCCGAGATCGCCTCGGTCCTGATCGGCTTCGGCCTGACCAAGGTCGTGGACCGGCTGGGCCTGCACAACATCCCGCTGATCCCGCGCCGCACCCCGCGGGTCGACGTCACCCGCCTGTCCCAGCCCGAGCGCCTGCGCCGGGCCATCGAGACGCTCGGGCCGACCTTCATCAAGTTCGGCCAGATCCTGGCGAGCCGGCCCGACCTGCTCTCGCCGGTCTGGACCGACGAGCTGGAGAAGCTGCACAGCCAGGTGAAGCCGGTGCCGTGGGCGCTGATCGGGCCGCAGTTGGAGGCCGATCTCGGCGCGCCGCCCGAGCAGGTCTTCGCCGAGTTCGACGTCGAGCCGATCGCCTCGGCCTCCATCGCCCAAGTCTACCGCGCCCGCCTGCATTCGGGCGAGGAGGTCGTGGTCAAGGTGCTGCGGCCGGGCCTGCGCAAGGTCATCGAGGCGGACCTTCGGCTGATGGCGCACGGCGCCCGCATCGTCGAAGCGGAGTGGCCCGAGATGGCCCGCTACCAGCCGCAGGAGCAGATGCGCCACCTCGCCAACGGCCTCAACGGCGAGCTGGACCTGCTCAACGAGGCCCGCAACTGCGAGATGATCGCCGAGATCTTCTCCGGCCGCGACGACATCGTCATCCCGAAGATTCACTGGGAATGGTGCTCTGAGCGGGTGCTGGTGCAGGAGTTCATCCACGGCGTCTCGCCCAACGACGCGGCGGCGCTCAAGGCGCTGAGCGCCGACAAGAAGGCGCTGGCGCAGAAGGGCTGCGACGCCTTCCTGCGCATGGCCCTGATCGAGGGCGTGTTCCACGCTGATCCGCATCCGGGCAACCTGCTGGTGCTGCCGGGCGACCGCATCGGCTTCATCGATTTCGGCATCGTCGGGCGGCTGTCGCAGAAGCGGCGCCAGCAACTGCTCGTGCTCATCGGCGCCATGCTCAAGCAGGACGTCGACGGCCTGATGGCGACCCTGCTCGACTGGACCGGCACCTCGAACCCGGACCTGACGAAGCTGGAGCAATCGGCCCAGAACTTCGTCCAGACCCATTCCTCGATCCCGCTCAATCTCGGGCTGGTGCTGACCGACTTCATGACCATGGCCCGCGAGAACGACCTCGCGATGCCGACCGATCTCGCGATCCTGTTCAAGGGGCTCGTCACCGCCGATGGGGTGATGCGCCAGCTCGATCCGAACTTCGATCTGTTCTCCGCCGCCGGGCCCACGGTCCGGGCCTCCATGCGCCAGCAGTTCAACCTGCGCGGCCTGATTCGCAAGGCCGAGTCGCTCGGCACCGGCCTGTTCGGCGCGGCCTCGGAACTCCCGACGCTGATCCATCTGATGCTGGTGCGGCTCAAGCAGGGCCGCGTCACCGTCGAGATCGAACTGAAGGGCATGGACAAGCTCGTGCGCGGCATCGAGCGCGGCGCCGCGCGGGTCGCCGTCGGCCTCGTGGTGGCGGCCTTCGCCACCCAACTCGCGCCGCGCCTGATCGACCTCGGCACCCCGGTCTTCGTCATCATCGGGCTCACCGTGGCGATGCTCGGCGTCGGCTGGCTGATGGTGCTCAGCCGCGACCGTTGAGGCCTCGGAACCTGTGCCGATCCGGGTCGAGACGTTCGTGCCCGGCTCAAGATTTCGCCGGTCGCGAAAACTTCATTGGACTTCGTATCCGCCTTGTCGGGACAGCGGAATCTGTTACCTTTGGGCTCGTACCGAGTCGCGGCCCGCATGGTGGCGCGGCGGGTTCAAGAAGCGGACTGTTTTCGAGTCCGCCACCCGTTGAAGCCCCGGCATCAGACCACGAAGCCTCTCCGGCTCGGGTGATGCGTCGACTCGACCCGAGGCCGGGTCGAGGCCGTGCGCCAGGGGGACACCCATGCGAACCGGCCTGGATGGCGGTGTCGCGCCCGCCGAGATCGAGCGCGTCCGCGGCGACGCCGTGTTTCCGCGCCTCGGCGAGGGGGCGCCGCGCGCCGTCGCCCCCGAGGCGCAGACCCCTGCCGCCGACTGGCCCGGCTGCGTCGTCGGCGCCGCTCTGATGCCGCCGCAGGGCTTCGACGCGTCGGCCGACGCGGCCATCCTCCTCCCCTTCGCCGCGAGCCCGGACGGCGTCGCCCTGCTCGATAGCGCCGGCCTCGTGCTGGTCGCCAACCCGCGCGCGGGCATGCAGCGCGGCGCCGTCTGGAGCGAAGGGTGGGACGGGCCGGAGGGGCGGGCGGCGGCCGAGGCCGCGCTGGTGACGGCCCGCGGCGGCACGGCGGCGCGCTTCCGCGCCGCGACCGAGGCGATCGCGTGGGACGTGACGGTGACGCCGGTGGCGGGCCCCTCCCCCCGCTTCCTCGCGCTCGCCCGCGACGTCTCGGAGCAGCGCCAGACCGAGGCGCGGCAGGCCGTGCTGCTGATGGAGATGGAGCACCGGCTCAAGAACACCCTCGCCATCGTCCAGGCCATCGCCACCCAGACGATGCGCAACGCCCCCTCCCTGCCCGCGGCGGCGGAGGCGCTCGGCGCGCGCATGCTGGCGCTCGCCCAGGCGCACGACGTGCTGATGCAGGGGGCCTGGGCCAGCGCCTCGCTGCGCGGCCTCATCGACGGCGCGGTGCGCCTGCACGGCGACGCGACGCCGGAGCGGTTCCAAGTCACCGGCCCTGAGATCATGGTCGGCCCGCGGGCGGCGCTGACGATCGCGCTGATGCTGCACGAACTCGGCACCAACGCCGCCAAGTACGGCGCCCTCTCGAACGAGGACGGCCGGGTCGGCATCGGCTGGCGGATCGCCGGGGAGGCCGGGAACGAGTGGCTGTGGTTCCGCTGGGCCGAGCACGGCGGCCCGCCGGTGCGCCCGCCGACCCGCAGCGGCTTCGGCTCCCGCCTGATCGAGCGCAGCCTCGTCCACAGCTTCGGCGGCAACGCCCGCCTGCGCTATCCGCGCGGCGGCGTCGTCATGGCCCTGGTGGCGCCGCTGGCCGCGGTCGCCGCCGAGGGGTGAGGTCCCGGGAGGCGGTCTCCCGGGTGTGGCAGTTTACGCCCGGACCGCGGGCTTCGCCTTGAGGGCGGTGGCGAGCGCCTTGAGCTGCCGGTCGAGGTCGGCCAGTTCGTTCAAGGCGATGGTCTTGTGGCCCGCCTTGACCGCGCGCTCGATGTCGCTGACCTGCGAGGAGGCCATGCGCTTCAGTTCGGTCGCGAGTTGTTCCCTGGTCATCGGCGCTCCTTTCAACACCAAGGCTCGATGGCTCGTCCGCGGCACGGCCGCCGCACCGCGGCCGCCCACGGGAGGCGGCGACGGCACGGGGGGCTTCCGCGAAAGGCCCTGAGACCGGTGATAGGCGCTTAGCCTTAACCGGGGGTTTTTGCCGGACGCATTTGGTTCACCCTGGCCGACGCGGCAGGCGCGACGGCGGGACCGCCCTCCCCGGATTGCCTCGCTCCGGTCTCGGCTCTTAGATCGGGCTCAGCGCACACAAGAACCTGAGAAGCCCATGCAGGCCTACACCACCCTCGCGGCGACCTTCGCCCGCCTCGGCGCCCTCGACGATGCCGGCGGCATCCTCGGCTGGGACACCCAGACCCAGATGCCCGACGGCGCCGCCGACACCCGCGGCGAACAGATGGCGACCCTCAAGTTGCTGTCGCACGAGATCCTGACCGATCCGCGCACCTTGGAGCGGCTCGATGCGGCCGAGGCCGATGCCAAAAGCCTCGGCGAGTGGGAGCGGGCGAACCTGCGCGAGATGCGCCGGGCCTATGTCCATGCGGCGGCCGTGCCGGGCGATCTCGTCGCCGCGGCCTCCAAGGCCGCGACCCGCTGCGAGATGGTCTGGCGTGAGGCCCGTGCCGAATCCGACTTCGCCAAGCTCAGGCCGCACCTGACGGAAGTGCTGCGGCTCCAGCGCCTCGTCGGCGAGGCCAAGGGGGCGGTGCTCGGGCTCTCGCCCTACGACGCCCTGCTCGACGGCTACGATCCGGGCATGCGCCGGGCCCGCATCGATCCGCTGTTTGCGGAGTTGCGCGCCGTGCTGCCCGATCTCGTCGTGGAAGTGCGCGAGCGGCAGGCCACCGAGGCGCCGCCGCTGCCGCTGCCCGGCCCCTTCCCGGTGGCGACCCAGCGGGAACTCGGGCTGACGCTGATGCGGGCGGCGGGCTTCGACTTCTCCCGCGGGCGGCTCGATGTCAGCCTGCACCCGTTCTGCGGCGGCGCCACCGACGATGTGCGCATCACCACCCGCTACGATGAGGCCGCCGTGACCGGCGCCCTGATGGGCGTGCTGCACGAGACCGGCCATGCCCTCTACGAGCAGGGCCGCCCGGCCGCGTGGCGCCACCAGCCGGTGGGGCTCGCCCGCGGCATGAGCCTGCACGAGAGCCAGTCGCTGCTCATCGAGATGCAGGCCTGCCGCGGCCTCGATTTTTGTGAGTACCTCGCCCCTGCTTTACGCGCGTCCTTCGGAGGCCACGGCCCGGCCTGGACGGCCGAGAACCTGCACCGGCTCTACACGCGGGTCGAGCCGGGCTTCATCCGGGTGGACGCCGACGAGGTGACCTATCCGGCCCACGTCCTGCTGCGCTACCGCCTGGAGACCGCGATGATCGCGGGCGACCTCGCGGTGGCCGACTTGCCCGGCGCGTTCGATGCCGGGATGAAGGAGTTGCTCGGCCTCACCGTGCCGAGCGACCGCCTCGGCTGCCTTCAGGACATCCACTGGCCCGGCGGCAGCTTCGGCTATTTCCCGACCTACACCCTCGGCGCGCTCGCCGCCGCCCAGCTGTTTGCTGCCGCCAACGAAGCGGTGCCGGAGATCCGGCCCGGCCTCGCCCGCGGCGACTTCTCACCGTTGCTCGGCTGGCTGCGCACGAACGTCCACGCCCGCGCGAGCCTGATGGAGACCGACGACCTGCTGGTCGCCGCCACCGGCCGCCCGCTCGGCACCGCCGACTTCCTGGCGCATCTGCGGCGGCGCTATCTCGGGGAGGCGCAAGAGCCCGTGTGACCGGCTCAACCCACCCAATCCCCTCATCCTGAGGTGCGGAGCGAAGCGCAGCCTCGAAGGAGGGCTCCAGCGGATCGCTGAGACTTCTGGAGGCCTCCTTCGAGGCCGCTTCGCGGCACCTCAGGATGAGGGTGAGGGTGGGATCAGCCGCAGGGTCGGATCGGCTCGATCGCGCGGAGCCGGGTTGAACTCTTTCGAGATTCAGCGCCGGTCCGAGGGGAACGGGCTGGAGAACCGCAGCGGTGGCGGGGCGTCGGGTCGGCCGTCCGCCTTCTGCGCCACGATGACGATGTTGTAGGGCCGCCGCGCCTCGACCGCGAGCGGCCGGAACCCCGCCTCGATCAGCATCGCCTCGGCCAGCCCCGTGTCGAACACGTGGTGGTGCAGGGCCCGGTGGGTGAGGTTGTCCTGGGAACGCCGGGCGAACTTTTCGCGTGAGCCGACACCGGGATCGCGGCCGAGATCGTGCAGGGCGAGGATTTCGGCGAGGTGCGTCCGGTCGTCCTCACCGGTCCCGGCCTCGCGGTCGGCGATCAGGTGATCGAGCCGCGTCACCGGACGGCGATGGTCGAAGGTGCGGTCCTTGTGGGGGGCGATCAGCACTAGCAGGCCGTCCGGGGTGAGGACACGGCGCCATTCCGCCAGCGCCTTCAGGGGGTTGGCCGTATGCTCGATGGTGTGGGACGACAGCACCACCTCGTAGGCGCCCGCGGGCACCGCGCTCAGATCGGTCGCCTCGGCGATGAACTGGCGGCCGGGCGGGCGACCCGGATCGGTGTGGAAGCCCTCGCCCGCATCGATCGCGCCTTCCCAGATCGTCGTCTTGGCGAAGTTGCAATTGTCGACGCCCGCGAGAAGCGGATAGACCGGAAAATAGCCGCGCGCCCGGAAGCAGGCGCTCGGGCCGCCGATCTCCAGGGCGCGCCGCCCGGAAAAACGCCCCTCATACGCCCGGAAGCTGCGGGCGCGCGCGCCGACGAGCCGGCTGCCGACCCGATGCAGCAGCCCGCCGACGCCTTCCGTGCGCGCGACCGACAGGACTTGGTTGAGCAGCATGGCGGTTCGTTGCGGTGTCGGAGCGGGGGCCGCCTTATAGCAGGGGTCAGCGGGATCGCACCCGGCCCGCGGCCGTAAGCGTCGAGGACCCCCCTCCTCCCTCCTCCCCGCACTTGGGGAGGAGATCGACCGATCTTGAGCCGTCGGTGTGGTTTAGAACACCTGAGCGGCGTTCCCGTCGCTCTTCGGGGCGCCCGGCACGCCGGCGGCGGCGTCCGCCTTGTCGGCGGCGCGCTTGTCGAGGGCCTTTTCCACCACCTTGGCGAGGCCGACCATGATCTTGTCGAGCTCGTAGTCCTTCGGGGTGTAGACGGCGGTGACGCCCATATTCTTGAGCACCAGCTCATCCTCGGGCGAGATGATGCCGCCGACGACCACCGGCACGTGGTCGAGCCCGGCCTCGCGCAGCTTCGCCTTCACCTCGCGCACCAGCGGCACGTGCGAGCCCGACAGCACCGACAGGCCGATGACGTGGGCGCCGCGCTCGACCGCCTTGGCGACGATCTCGGTCGGGGTCTGGCGGATGCCGTCATAGGTCACGTCGAAGCCCACATCGCGGGCGCGCAAGGCGATCTGCTCGGCGCCGTTGGAGTGGCCGTCGAGGCCCGGCTTGCCGACGACGAGTTTTGGGGTCTCGCCGAGGCGCTCGCCGAGATCGGCGATGAGGAGTTTGGCTTCTTCCGCCGCGCCGGACGACACCGTTTGAAGGGTGACGCCGGTCGGCGCGCGGTACTCGCCGAAAACCTGGCGCAGGCGCCCGCCCCACTCGCCCGTCGTCACGCCGGCCTTCGCGGCGGCGATCGAGACCGGCATGATGTTGGCGCCCGAGCGCGCGGCGGCTTCGAGGTCGTCCAGCGCTTGGCCCACCGCCCGGTCGTCGCGCTTGGCGCGCCACTCGCGGATGCGGGCCTCGGCCTCCATCTCGACCGTCTCGGAGACGGTGAAGATCGCGCCCTCCCCGGCCGTCAGCGGCGAGGGCTCGCCGTTCTGCCACTTGTTGACGCCGACCACGATCTGCTCGCCGCGCTCGATCGCGGCGATGCGCTTGGCGTTCGACTCCACCAGCGCGCGCTTCAGCTCGCCCGCCTCGACGGCGGTGACGGCGCCGCCGAGTTCGGCGATGCGCTTCAACTCGGCGCGGGTCTGCTCCTTGAGCGCCTCGACGCGGGCCTCGATCACCTTCGAGCCGTCGAAGATGTCGTCGTATTCGAGGAGATCGGTCTCGAAGGCGAGGATTTGCTGCATCCGCATCGACCATTGCTGGTCCCAGGGGCGCGGCAGGCCGAGCGCCTCGTTCCAGGCCGGGAGCTGCACCGCGCGGGCGCGGGCGCGCTTGGAGAGCGTCACGGCCAGCATCTCGATCAGGATACGGTGGACGTTGTTCTCGGGCTGCTGCTCGGTCAGGCCGAGGCTGTTGACCTGCACGCCGTAGCGAAAGATGCGCTTCTTGGCGTCGGTGATGCCGTAGCGTTCCTGTGCGATCTCGTCCCACAATTCGGCGAAAGCCCGCATCTTGCAGATCTCGGTGACGAACCGCATCCCTGCGTTCACGAAGAACGAGATGCGGCTGAACACGTTCGAGAAGTTGGCCTCGTCGAAATCGGGATCGTCGCGCACGGTGTCGAGCACCGCCATGGCGATGGCCAGCGCGTAGGACAGCTCCTGCACCGGCGTCGCCCCCGCCTCCTGCAGATGGTAGGAGCAGACGTTCATCGGGTTCCACTTCGGCACTTCCTTGGTCGTGAACAGGATCACGTCCTTGGTGAGCCGCAGCGAGGGCGCGGGCGGGAACACGTAGGTCCCGCGCGAGAGATATTCCTTGATGATGTCGTTCTGCGTGGTGCCTTGCAGCGCCGAGATCGGCGCGCCCTGCTCCTCGGCGACCGCGAGATAGAGCGACAGCAGCCACGGCGCCGTGGCGTTGATCGTCATCGAGGTGTTCATCTGCGCCAGCGGGATCTGGTCGAACAGGGTCCGCATGTCGCCCAGATGCGCCACCGAGACGCCGACCTTGCCGACCTCGCCGCGGGCGAGTTCGTCGTCCGGGTCGTAGCCGGTCTGGGTCGGCAGATCAAAGGCGACCGAGAGGCCGGTCTGCCCCTTGGCGAGGTTGCCGCGGTAGAGCTTGTTCGATTCCGCCGCGTTCGAGTGGCCGGCATAGGTCCGGATCAGCCACGGCTTGTCGCGGGCGGGTTGGTCCTGCTTGGTCTCGGCGACGCTGGCGGTGGCGCTCATCCGGCTCGACTCCCTCGACGTCATTCTGGTTCGCGCGCCGTGCGCGCATTCTGGGCGGTACCGTAGCGAAGCTGGGGCGGCCCGTCATCTGGGAGAAAGGTCGAGGGCGAGCCCTAAGCCTTGAGGAAAACTTGACGAGTCGGTGAAGGAGAATTTGTGATTGGGCCCATCCCGCGCGGGATGGGCCCCGTCTCGGTTCAGCGCCCGCCGCAGACGCGCATCCGGCCCGCGCCGCCGTTGCTCTGGTGGCTCTTGGCGTGGCCGATCGAGCCGGTCATGTCCTGGGTCGGGTTGCCGCCGGGGCGCTTCACGACGATGTCGCAACGCTGCCCGCCGCCCCAGCCGGGGAACGGCATCGTCGGCATGCCGCCGACCACCGGGCCGGCGACGATCCGGCCCGCCGCGGGCAGCGCGCCGACCCGATCGACATCGGGCGCGATGCTCGACCAGTGCGAGGCGGGCTTGGGCGTCTTGTTCTTCTTCACGAGCGTCGGGGACGGGCGCCGGTCCTGACCGGCGGCCGGCCGCGCCTCGGCCGGCAGGGCCGTGGCGGCGACGAAAGCGAGGGAGAGCGAGGCGAGGGTGAGAAAGCGCGGCAAGGTTCTGCTCCGAAAAGTACCAGATGCTGATCAAACGAACAGCAACCGCATCTTCATTGAGCGATTTTTTCGAAGATGTGCGTTTAGTCACGAGAGTAGTGGTCGATTTTAATCCGCGTAGATCAGGAATTATTTTCGAGATTATCTCCGAAATTACTACCGCGAGGGGCATCGGTGGGTGTGCGTCCGCCTCGCCCGGCGCGGGCGGAGGCGAGGCTCGCCAGCCTCGATTCAGGCTCCGGCCGAAGCCGCCGACGCCGTTTCGAAGGCCAACAAAAGATTATTTTGCATTCAGAGGGGTCGGTGTAGGCCGCAGCCTATTTTTTGTGCGGTGCCGACGAAACCTCGTCTTTTTGGCCACTTGGAAGGCCTGAACCGTCATGCATATAGCTTCAGCCAAGTTCGCCGTGGCGCTTGCCCGGCGGACCAGCGACACAACAGCTAGCGACAGACTAGGGAGTGCCACGATGGCGGAGAGCGCAGCGCCGGCCTGGACCGGGCAGACGGCGGAAGCCAAGGACCTTTACGAACTCGGCGAGATCCCGCCGCTCGGCCACGTGCCGGCCAAGATGTACGCCTGGGCGATCCGCCGCGAGCGCCACGGGCCGCCGGAGCAGTCGCACCAGCTCGAAGTCCTGCCGGTGTGGGACATCGGCGACGACGAGGTGCTGGTCTACGTCATGGCCGCGGGCGTGAACTACAACGGCGTCTGGGCGGGCCTGGGCGAGCCGATCTCGCCGTTCGACGTGCACAAGGGCGAGTACCACATCGCCGGCTCCGACGCCTCGGGCATCGTCTGGAAGGTCGGCGCCAAGGTGAAGCGCTGGAAGGTCGGCGACGAGGTCATCGTCCACTGCAACCGCGACGACGGCGACGACGAGGAGTGCAACGGAGGCGATCCGATGTTCTCGCCGACGCAGCGCATCTGGGGCTACGAGACGGGCGACGGCTCGTTCGCGCAGTTCTGCCGGGTGCAGTCGCGCCAGCTGATGAAGCGCCCCCAGCACCTCACCTGGGAAGAGGCCGCCTGCTACACGCTGACGCTCGCCACCGCCTACCGCATGCTGTTCGGCCACGCCCCGCACACGGTACGTCCGGGCCAGAACGTGCTGGTCTGGGGCGCCTCCGGCGGTCTCGGCGTGTTCGCGGTGCAGCTCTGCGCAGCGAGCGGCGCCAACGCCATCGCGGTGATCTCGGACGATTCCAAGCGCGACTACGTGATGTCCTTGGGCGCCAAGGGCGTCATCAACCGCAAGGACTTCAACTGCTGGGGCCAGCTGCCGAAGGTGAACTCGCCCGAGTACAACGAGTGGCTCAAGGAAGCCCGGAAGTTCGGCAAGGCGATCTGGGACATCACCGGCAAGGGCAACGACGTCGACATCGTGTTCGAGCATCCGGGCGAGTCGACCTTCCCGGTCTCGACGCTGGTGGCCAAGCGCGGCGGCATGATCGTGTTCTGCGCCGGCACCACCGGCTTCAACATCACCTTCGACGCCCGCTACGTCTGGATGCGCCAGAAGCGCATCCAGGGCTCGCACTTTGCCCATCTCAAGCAGGCCTCGGCCGCGAACCAGTTCGTGATCGACCGGCGCATCGACCCGTGCATGAGCGAGGTGCTGCCCTGGGACAAGATCCCGGCCGCCCACACCAAGATGTGGAAGAACCAGCACCCGCCGGGCAACATGGCGGTGCTCGTGAACTCCACCCGCGCCGGCCTGCGCACCGTCGAGGATGTGATCGAGGCCGGGCCGCTCAAGGCCATGTGAGGCGTGGCGGCGGGGCGTGATCGCTCCGCCGCGCCCTTGCGAAGACGAAGCCGCCGATCCTGCCGGGTCGGCGGCTTCATGCGTCTCGGAGCCTCGTTGCTCCCACCCATCCCCCTCATCCTGAGGTGCCCGCCTCGGCGGGCCTCGAAGGAGGGCTCCAGCCGGCCGCGCGATCCTTGGAGCCCTCCTTCGAGGCTCCGCCTTCGGCTACGCACCTCAGGATGAGGGGGTTGGGTGGGAAACGCTGGTTCGCCGGGGCGTGATCCGCGCCCGGCTCACCCATTCGAAGAGAACGGCTATGAAGACCGCATCGCTCGCCTTCGGCCTGCTCCTGGCCGCCGCGACCTTCGCGTGGTTCTTCTTCCTCGTCCCACTCGGCTGCGCGATGAACACCACCGGCTGCCGGGAGCGCTTCACCGTTTGGAGCGGCACCGGCCTGCTCCATTTCTGGCTGCCGTTAGGCGTCGCGCTCTCGGCCGTGCTTTACGGCGTATCCCGCCGTTAGCGGGTCGCAGGTGCCGGCATCTTCACCACCTTGCCGTCGGGCAGGATGATGTCCCCGGGGCTCTGGCCGGCCTCGCAGGGGCCGATATAGGTCGCGTCGATCACCATCTGGCGCTGCACCGGCGCTTTCGCGCCCGGCATGCCGGTCAGCGTCGTGTCCACCACCATGTGGATCTTGCTGTCGAAGTCGCCGGTGATGACGCTTCTGGCCGCGGCCTGGATCGTGCCGAGCTTGCACTCGCTCGCGCCCTCGTAGCCGGCGCTCGTCTTGGTCATGGTGTTCTTGGTGCAGTTCTGTCCCGCCCCGAAGGCGCCTTGGGCGAACTGATCGGTGTTGGAATCGATGCACTGACGGGCGGTGACGTTGCCCTCGGCCGTGCTCGTCTTGCTCTCCCACAGGCCGGCCTTGCGGGCCGGCATCGTCTCCGCTGCGGCGAGCGTCGAGACGGCGGACAGGGCGACGGCGATACCGATGAGACGAACGGGCACGGGCTCTCCTGGGTCGACGCGGCGCAAAGACCGCTGCGGGACCGAGGGGTAACCAAGGCCGTGTCGCGTCACAAGCCTGGACGAGTCGGGGCGATACGGGTGCCGTCGCTCCGATAGGCTGCGCGGATGGCGGCTTTACGATCGAATAGCCTCCGGCCCCACCGACCGAGCGTCAGCGGCCCCGCGTCGGATCCTGCGGCAGGTGGCGCCCGTAGGTCTCCTGCTTGGACTCGCGCTCCTTGATGAGGTCGGCATAAGCCTGCCGCATCTCGGGCGACACCGCCACGCTCTTGCCCTTGGAGGGCTTGCGCTTGGGCGCCTTCTTGAAGGTGTCGGACGTATCGGCCATGTCGTGCGGCTTCCCCCTCGCTGGACGGCGCGGACGAGGCGGAGCTGAAGGCCGGGGCGCGCATGGGCGACGCCTTCCGGCGCGGCGGCCCCGCTGCTAGAACGCGCCGGACATCGGAATGGGGCCAGCATACCTCTTCCGCGCGACGGTATCGAGACGAGCCATGGAAAAGTTCACGACCCTTGAGGGCGTCGCCGCGCCCATGCGGATCATCAACGTCGACACCGACCGGATCATCCCGAAGCAGTATCTCAAGACGATCAAGCGCACCGGGCTCGGCACCGGCCTGTTCTCGGAGATGCGCTACAACGACGACGGCTCGGAGAAACCCGATTTCGTCCTCAACCAGCCGGCCTACCGCAACGCCAAGATCCTCGTCGTCGGGGACAATTTCGGCTGCGGCTCGTCGCGCGAGCACGCGCCCTGGGCCCTGGCCGATTTCGGCATCCGCTGCGTCATCTCGACGAGCTTCGCCGACATCTTCTTCAACAACTGCGCCAAGAACGGCATCCTGGCGATCGTCGTCTCGGCCGAAGACCTCGAAAAGCTGTTCCAGGATGCCGAGCGCGGCGCCAACGCGACGCTGACGATCGATCTCGCCGCTCAGACCATCAAGGGCCCGGACGGCGGCACGCTGCATTTCGACATCGACGAGGGCCGCAAGCACAACCTGCTCAACGGCCTCGACGAGATCGGCCTGACCCTGGAGCGCGCCCCGGCCATCGCGGATTTCGAGGCGAAGCTCGCCCAGCGGGAATGGGCCTGAGCGCCCTGCCCACCCGATATCCTCCCCCGTCATTCCGGGGCCGCGCAGCGGAACCCGGACCGGGAGGGGCGCGCCGGAGGCGTGCAATCCACCCGTGATGCGCGGCCTCACACGAGGACGCGGCCAGTCGTGGATTCCGGGTTCTCGCCTTCGGCGAGCCCCGGAATGACGGCGGATAATCGAAGAAAACGGCTCAGTGCCGCTCGTTCGGCTTGCTGCGGAACGGGCGCAGCATCCAGGCCAGCCGCCCGATCTCGTCGTCGCGGCGGGCCTGCTTGGCGTCGGCCCGCTCCGTGTTGATCTCGTGCATGACCTGCCCCAGCAGTGGCGGCAGCGCCTGCCCGTAGGCGTCGAGCAGCTCGGCGGCCTCGACGAGGGCGCGCAGTTGCAGGTCGGGGATCGGCCGGCGCTCGATCTGCGCGTCGAGCGCTTGGTCGGCCAGCAGGGTGGCGAGGCGCGAGACCTCCGACAGCCGCGCGGGCGAGGAATGGATGCCGCTGCTCATGGTTGACGTGTCCCTCCGGATACGAGCCTGCGCAGGCTATCTGGTTAAGGTGAGCCAATCGTTAGAGCGGGTCTTTTCGGATTGTCCTCATCCGGCAGCGGCGCGCTCCAGCGCGGCGACGTCGATCTTCACCATCCCCTGCATGGCGGTGAAGACGCGGGCCGCGACCCCCGGATCGGGGTCGGCGAGCAGGCGCGGCAGGATTTCGGGAAAGATCTGCCAGGGCACGCCCCAGCGATCACGCAGCCAGCCGCAGGCGATTTCGGACCCGCCCTCCGTCAGCGCCGCCCACAGGCGATCGACCTCGGCCTGATCGGCGCACGGCACCGAGATCGAGGCGGCGGTGCCGTACTCGGCCCGTATGCCGCCGTTGAGCGCCTGAAAACTCTGTCCGCCGAGCGTGAAGGCGATCATCAGCACGTCGCCGGTCTGCCCCGCCGGCCACGGGCCCGGCGCGCGCTGGACGTGGTCGATGCGCGAGTCGGGGATGAGCGCGACGTAGCGCTCGACCGCGGCTTGCGCGTCCCGCTCGAACCAGAGGCAGGTGCTGACCTTCATGGCACGTCCTCGCTGCTGGGTGATGGCGCGAGGATAGCCGGATTGCGCGAGGGACCAAATCCGCCGTTCAGCGTGCCGAGCCGGTGCGCTTGTTCGAGCCGAGCACGCTCTGGAGCACGCTGCGGGTCGAAGGGCTGAGGCCGCGGTCGCCGGGCAGGCGGCGCGGGTCGGCCCGGTCCAGCCGCTCGATCTCGACGGCGCATCGGCTCACCGCCTCGCCCGCCCCGGCGCGCCGGGCCCGCGCCCCGTCGAGTTCGAACCGCAGGCAGACGGCGAGGTC
Source organism: Methylorubrum subtropicum (assembly GCF_038442325.1). Classification (NCBI taxonomy): domain Bacteria; kingdom Pseudomonadati; phylum Pseudomonadota; class Alphaproteobacteria; order Hyphomicrobiales; family Methylobacteriaceae; genus Methylorubrum; species Methylorubrum subtropicum. The sequence goes on from NZ_JBBXMW010000014.1 coordinate 113,856, forward strand.
GGCCTTGAGGTCGTCGAAGGCCGCGGCCCTGGCCTCCGGGCCAAACGCGAGACACAGCAGGGCGAGCGCGGCGGCGCGGGCGGGCATGGAACGGCTCCGGTTGGTCGGTCGAAGCCGACAACGCGGCAGCCGGCCGTTCGTCACCGCAAGTGCGGCTTATCCTTGCTTGAAGCTGTTGAGAACCGTGAGCAGCGAGGTGAGGTTGTCGCTGACGCCGCCCTGGGCGACCTTCTCGGTCGCTCCGGCCGTAGCGGCCGTATCCACCGCGTAAAGCTGCATCACGCCCTGGTTGGCGGCTGCCTGCGCCAGGGTGTTCTGCTGCTGCTGGGCGGCTACCGCGTTCTCGAACAGGATACCGGTCGAGTGCGCCAAGCTCTGGTAGATGGAGGCCATCGCGAAAGCTGGCGCCTCACCGATGACCTTCACGTTCGACTGCGTGACGGCATCGGTGATCTGATCGTTGACGGCGGTCGGGAAGGCCATGGTCGGTGCGCTCCGCTTCGGTGGTTGGCACTGTGAGACTGCCACCACCGGTTTACGGAACCTTGCCCGCACACCACTCCTGTTGGCCGTAGCGTCAACGGCCCGTGACCTGACTCGCTCGGATCGTTCCGTTCCGGCTCGACTACCGGCTCCAGCGCCCGAGGCGCCGGGTCTTCCAGCGCTCGCCGCGGGGCAACTCGGCGCCCGGCATCTCCTTGCGCTTGCGCGGCGCGGGGGCGGGGGCCGCGGCTTCGACGGGCGGCGGGGCCGCGACGACGACCGGCTCCGGCGCGACGATCGCCGCGCGGGCGACCGGCAGCGGGCTCATCGGAAGCGCGTTTACCGGGAGCGGATGCTTGCGCGGGCGCCCGCGGGGGCGGCGCGGCGGGGCGTCCTCGGCGACCGGCGGCGGGGCAGTCTCGATCTCCGGCACTTCCGGCTCGATCAGGTTCGGCAGGACGCGGCGCTTCTCGGCGGCCGGCTCGCGCGGGGCGGCGGCGGGCGAAAACAGGGTTTGCGGAACGGGCGCCGGGGCGGCGGCGACACGGGTCGGGATGATCGTCGAGGCGCGGCGGCCCGTCGATTTGACTTCGACGGTAAAGGACCGTCGAGAAACATTGCGCATGTGGCAGGACTTCCAGGCCGGAGCTGTCCGGCCGACACGATGAGGATAGAGACGCGATCTTAACGAAACAGAACCGGGCTTCGCTCGGTCGCGAATGGGCGACTCGCCGGATAACCCGCGTCTCGACGGTCGTAGACTGCAAAGCCGCGTTCAGGCAAGGCGCAAACCGTGCGCACACCCGAAACCGTGAAGATCATGCTGTAGAAACTGGAGCGGGCGAAGGGATTCGAACCCTCGACCCCAACCTTGGCAAGGTTGTGCTCTACCCCTGAGCTACACCCGCTCACTGTCACGAACCGCAAACCCTTGGGTTCACTCCCGTGAAAAACCGATGAGAGAGACTGGAGCGGGCGAAGGGATTCGAACCCTCGACCCCAACCTTGGCAAGGTTGTGCTCTACCCCTGAGCTACACCCGCTCGTCTCATCTCGTCCGCCGCCGCCCGTGGGCCGCGCCGTCGGTGGGCGTTCTAAACACCATTCCGACCCACGGTGCAAGCGTGAACTTCGCCTTTTCGTTGGCGGGCTCACCATGCCTCCGCCGGGGGGCTTCCTTCGCGGATTTCGTCGAGCCGGGCGCGGGTCGCCCGCGTAGTGTCGGGCGGCAGCGCGTCGAGGGGGAAGAAGCCGCATTCGGCGATCTCGCGGTCGGGCCGCTTCGGCGCCGTCACCGTGAAGGTGGGGGCGACGTAGACCGCGATGTGGTCGCGCCGGGGCGCCCGCGCGTTGAGGAAGAAGCCGTGCAGCCGCAGCGGCGCGCCGGGATCGATCACGATCTCGGCCTCCTCGCGGAACTCCCGGCGCATCGCCGCGGGGGCGCTCTCGCCGGGATCGATCCCGCCGCCGGGCAGGTGCCAGCCGGCGACGTAGGTGTGGCGGATGAGGCAGACGCGGCGCTGCCCGTCGATCGCCACGCCCCGCACCCCCAGCGTCATGCCGCGGGTGAGGAGGCCGGCGCGCATGACGAGGCCGTAGAGCCAGGGGCGGTCGAGACTGAACATGGTCCGTCTCTACCCCTTGCGCCGCCCTCAGGCGACCGTCAGCCTGAGGCTTCCGACGCCCTCGATCCGAGCATGCAGCGTCTGCCCCCGCGTCACCGGCCCGACGCCGGACGGGGTGCCGGTGAAGATCAGGTCGCCCGGATGCAACTCGAAATAGGTCGAGAGCAAAGCCACCTGCTCAGGGATCGACCAGATCATCTCGGACAGGTCGCCGCGCTGGCGCTCGACCCCGTCGCAGTCGAGGGTGATCGCCCCCGATTTCGGGTGGCCGATGTCGCCCGCCGGGTAGAGCGGGCCGACGGGCGCCGAGAGGTCGGCGGCCTTGCCCATCTCCCAGGGGCGCGACAGGCGCTTGGCCTCGTCCTGCAGGTCGCGCCGGGTCATGTCGAGGCCGACCGCGTAGCCGTAGACATGGGTGCCCGCGGTCTCGACCGGGATGTCGCGCCCGCCGCGACCGAGCGCGGCCACCAGCTCCACCTCGAAGTGGTAGTTTTCGGTGCGCGGCGGATATAGATGCTCGGCGGTCTCGCCTTCCGGGATCACCTGCAGCGTGTCGGCGGGCTTGAGGAAGAAGAACGGCGGGTCGCGCTCGTCGGCGCCCATCTCGCGGGCATGCGCCCGGTAATTGCGCCCGACGCAGTAGACCCGGCGCACCGGAAACAGGTCTTCGCTGCCGTGGATCGGCAGGGCGGGGCGCGGCGGGTTCGGGATCACGGACAGCATGGCGGCAGGCGGCCTCGGGTCGTTGGTGTCGGGTGAGTGTAGCGCAGGTCGCGCGGCTTCGCGCCGCTGACGATAACCGCGAAGGTTCGCCTCGCGTGCCGCGGACCTCCGTGCAAAACCGGGGCGGGCGGCCTATCATCGCCGCCCGTTCTTCAGCCCCCTGCCCCACCGATGTCCGACACTTCTTCCGCGCGCCTCATCGCCACCCTCACGGAGCGGCTCGGCGCGCGCCATGTGCGGACCGACGCGGAGGCGCTGGAGCCGCATCTCGTGGAATCGCGCGGGCTCTATCGCGGCCACGCGCTGGCGCTCGTCGAGCCGGGCAGCACCGAGGAGGTCGCGTTCACGGTTGCAAGCTGTGCCGAGGCGCGGGTGCCGGTGACGGCGCAGGGCGGCAATACCGGGCTCGTCGGCGGCGGCGTGCCGTTCGGCGGGATCGTGCTGTCGTTGAACCGCCTCAACCGCCTGCGCGCGGTCGATCCGCTCGGCGCCAGCATGACGGTGGAGGCCGGCATGGTGCTGGCCGACGTGCAGGCCGCGGCCGCCGACGCCGGCATGCTGTTTCCGCTGTCCTGGGCGGCCGAGGGCTCGGCCCGGATCGGCGGCGGCATCGCCACCAATGCCGGGGGGCTGGCCGTGCTCGCCTACGGCAACGCCCGCGACCTCGTGCTCGGCCTCGAAGTGGTGCTGGCCGACGGCCGGGTCTGGAACGGGCTGAAGGCTTTGCGCAAGAACAACGCCGGCTACGATCTCAAGCACGCCTTCATCGGCTCGGAGGGCACGCTCGGCATCATCACCGCCGCGACCCTGAAGCTGTTTCCCCGCGTGCTGTCGCGCAGCGTCGGCTTCGTCGGCCTGCCCTCGGCGCGGGCGGCGCTCGCCCTGTTCGAGCGGCTGCGGGCCGGGGCCGATCGGGGCTTGACCGCCTTCGAGTACATGCCCCGCTTCGGCCTGGAGATGGTGCTGCGCCACGGCATCGACGTGCGGGCGCCGCTGGAGGGCGAGCACGCGGCCTATGCCCTGGTCGAGCTGTCCTCGCCGCGTCCCGGCGCCGACACCCGCTCCGAGTTGGAGGAACTGCTGGGCGAAGCGATGGAGGCGGGCCTCGTCGAGGACGCCACCATCGGCGGCTCCGCGGCCCAGGACGCCGCCCTGTGGCGCCTGCGCGAGTTGCTGCCCGAGGTGCAGAAGGCGGAAGGCGGCTCGATCAAGCACGACGTGTCGTTGCCGCTGTCCCGGCTCGCCGACTTCCTGGAGGAGGCGGAGGCCGCCTGCATGGCGGCGATGCCGGGCCTGCGCCCCTGCCCGTTCGGGCATTTCGGCGACGGCAACATCCACTTCAACCTCACCCAGCCCGCCGACATGGACAAGGCGGCGTTCCTGGCCGAATGGGCCCGCTTCAACGACATCGTCCACGGCATCGTCGAGCGGATGGACGGCTCGATCGCCGCCGAGCACGGCGTCGGCCTGATCAAGCGCGACGAACTCGCCCGCACCGCCGACCCGGTCGGCCTCGACCTGATGCGCCGCCTCAAGGCCGCCCTGGACCCGCACGATCTGCTCAACCCCGGCAAGGTCGTGGCGCTCTCCGACGACCCGCCCCCCGCCCTGCCGGTGTGAGTGTCTCTCACGAAACTCCCGCCGCGCTGTCTCTCCCGAAGAGGAAGCGGCGGTGAACGGGAGTTTCGTGAGCACTCTGAGACGGAAGGCCGCGTTCCCGGAACGCTGCGCTCGCACGCCCGCGTTTTCCCATGACGATCGCGTGACGCCGCGCACGCTCCGCCCTGCGCCGGCCGCCTTGCGTACTTCACCGGTCATTGTGCATCGCACAAGAAGTCGGCATGATCCTCCCTGAAAGCGTGGGGAATCAGCCTTGCGCGCAACCGGAAACGCGGCCCGGATGACGGAAACGTTAACCAATGTGGCCCGACAATCGCCTGGAACGGCGATGCTCGGCGGGATTTCCCGCCTCGGTTTCGTCGCATGGCACACTTACCCAATCCCCATGCTGCGCTGCGGCGCATCGGAGCGTTCGGCGCCTCGCGCCAGCGCTCCGTCCTGACAAGAAATTCCGAAAGGAGATCGACATGCCCACCTCTCAGGCCCGTGTCCCGACCGCGGAAGCGAGCCGCTACCTGCAGCAGCTCTGCCGCCATTGGAGCCACAAGTTCCCGGTCGAGACGAGCGAGGACCACGGCCGCGTGCCCTTCGGCGAGGATCGCATCTGCACCTTCGAGGCGAGCGCCGACGCCCTGCTGATGCGCGTCGCCACGCCCGACCCCGCCGCCCTGACACGGCTGGAGAATGTGGTCTCGGACCATCTTCTGCGCTTTGCCTTCCGGGAGAATCTGGGCGAGATCACGTGGTCGCGCGCCGCCTGACACGGCTCTAGAGGGCCGGCGCGCATCGGGACGACCTGCAAGGAAGGCTCCACGATGACCGCCACCCCCCTCCCCGCCTTCTCCGAGCGCCTCGACAGGCTGGCCGAGGTCGCGGTCCGGGTCGGCCTCGGGCTCAAGCCCGGCCAGGAACTGGTGATGACGGCGCCCCTCGACGCGGTGCCGCTCGCCCGCGCCATCACCGCGCACGCCTACCGGGCCGGCGCCTCGCTGGTCACGACTTTTTACGCGGACGACGCGGCCACCCTCGCGCGTTTCGCGCACGCCCCCGACGAGGCGTTCGACCACGCCGCGGGCTGGCTCTACGCGGGCATGGCCGACGCCTACCGTAGCGGCGCCGCGCGGCTCGCCATCTCCGGCGACGACCCCTCGCTGCTCGCCGGCCAGGACCCCGCCAAAGTCGCCCGCGCCAACCGGGCGCGCTCCCGCGCCTACGTGCCGGCGCTGGAACTGATAGCCGGGTTCTCCACCAACTGGACCATCGTCTCGGCGGCGACCAAGCCCTGGGCCCGCACCGTCTTCCCCGACCTGCCCGAGGACGAGGCCCTGGCCAAGTTGTGGGACGCGGTGTTCGCCGCCTCGCGCATCGACGGGCCGGACCCGGTCGCGGCCTGGGAGGCGCACAACGCGGATCTCCGCGCCCGCACCGAACGGCTCAACGCCGCCCGCTTCTCCGCGCTCCGCTTCACCGGCCCCGGCACCGAGCTGACGGTGGGGCTCGCCGACGACCATGAATGGTGCGGCGGCGCGACGACGGCCAAGAACGGCATCGTCTGCAACGCCAACATCCCGACCGAGGAGGTCTTCACCACCCCGCACAAGGACCGGGTGGAGGGGACCGTCACCAGCACCAAACCGCTGTCCTACCAGGGCACGCTGATCGACGGCATCCGCGTGCGCTTCGCGGAAGGCCGCATCGTCGAGGCCACCGCCCGCACCGGCGCCGACGTGCTGGCCAAGGTGCTGGAGACCGACGAGGGCGCCGCACGCCTCGGCGAGGTCGCCCTGGTGCCGGCGTCCTCCGCGATCTCGGCCTCGGGGCTCCTGTTCTACAACACGCTCTACGACGAGAACGCCGCCAGCCACATCGCGCTGGGGCAGGCCTATTCGAAGTGCTTCCGCAACGGCGGCGAGGGCCTGAGCGAGGCCGACCTATCCGAGCGCGGCGCCAACCGCAGCCTGATCCACATCGATTGGATGATCGGCTCGGCCGAGATCGACGTCGACGGCCTTACCGCGACCGGCGAGGCGGTGCCGGTGATGCGCAAGGGCGAGTGGGTCTGAAGGATCGCCCTTTCGCGCGGCGGTGCGTTTGGCTTAAGCAACGGCCCCTTCGCCGCAGCGCCGCGAGTTCATGACGTCCGACCGGTCCTTCGTTCTGGTGATCCATCAATACCGATGGCACGCCCCGATCCTCGACCCGCTCGCCGACCGCCTCGGTGCCGACAACGAGGTGGTCCGCCTCACCATGGCGGCGTTCGAGGCCGCCTGGGACGACGGCTCCTGGCAGCGTGAGCGCGTCCCGGACCTCGTCGTCGTGGCCGATGCCGGTACCGCGGTGCATCTGCGTGCGCGCCTGACGGATGCCTTGATCCTGCATGTCGGCCACGGCCTCATCAGCAAGAACGTACCGGGCCAGACCTACGGCGCGGCCGATTACGTCTGCGTCGCGAGCGAGGCGGCGGCCGCGCGTCTGACCGAGCGAGGCCACGTGCCGCGCCGCGGCTTCCTCCCGACCGGGCTGATCCAGGCCGATCCGCTGTTTGCCGGCGCGTCCGCTCGCGACGGCGTCCGGGTGCCGGGCTGCGCGACTAGCCTCGTCTACGCGCCGACCTGGAACCCCTCGCTCTCCTCCGCGCCGATGCTCGGCGACGCGCTGGCGCCGCTGATGCGCGGCGCCGAAGACGGGATCGGCATCGTCATCAAGCCTCATCCCCACATTGCGGTGGCGGCGCCCGAGTGGATCGAGACGTGGCGCGATTGCGCGCGGGACCATCCCAATGTGATCGTCCATCCGCCCGAGGCCGACCTGATCCCGGCCTTGCTCGGGGCCGACCTCCTCGTCTCCGACGCCTCCTCGGCGATCTTCCACTTCCTCGCCCTCAACCGCCCGATCGTGCTCATCGACAACCCCGCGCGGTTCGCCACGCCCGATTGCCATGACCCCGACGGCATCGAGTGGCGCTGGCGCGACATCGGAACCCGTGTCGAGTTCGTCGGCGAGTTGGCGGATGCGGTCCTGACGGCGCTCGCCGACCCAGAGCGCAACGAACCGGCGCGGCTGGAGCGGCGCGCCGACCTGTTCGGCGAGCGCGCCGACGGCCATGCCCTCGACCGGGTGGGGGCTGCCGCCGAGCGCATCCTGCGCGATACGCGCGAAGGGCACGGACGATGACGGTTTCGGTCTACGCCAAGGTCGTGGTCGACATCTTTCATCCCGGCCATGTCCGCTTCTTCGCCGCCGCGCGGGCTTTGGGTGATCGGCTCACGGTCTGCGTCGTGCCCGATGCCCGGGTGGCGGCCTACAAGGGGCGCCCGCCGCTGCTGACGCTCGCGGAGCGCGCCGAGATGGTTGCGGCCTGTCGCCATGTCGATGCGGTCGTGATCGACGGCCCCAAGGTGATCGACCGCACCTTCATGGCCCGGTTCGGCCACGACCTCTACGCCTATGGCGGGGCGGATGCCGCCGAACTCGCGGTGAAGCGCGCCGATTGCGCCGACCTACCGGAGGCGATGCGGGCCGAAATCCCCTACACGCCGGGCATCTCCTCGACGCTGCTGCGCCGCCGGCTCGCCGAGCAGATCGGCTGAAGCCCTACAAGCCCGGCCCCTTGGCCGCCCCGAGGATCCGCCCGGGCCGGTTCGGACCGCTCGCCTGCAACAGCACCGCATAACCATCGGCGCCGTTGATCCGGGCGGTGGCGCGGGACAGTTCGAACCGGGCCGCTGCGCCGGTCCACGTGCCGACCCGGTGGAAGCCGCGCACGACGTTGGCGTAGACGGCGACGCGGCCCTCGTTGGCGCCGCGGCCGATCACCACCGGGCGGCTGCGGGCGACGGGCACCAACCAGATCTCCGCCGGGCGGGCGGCGGCGTCGGCTTCGATGTCGATGACGATGCGCTCGTTGCGCTCGCACACCTTCACCTGAACCGGCAGCGGCCCGGATTCGGCGACGAGGCGCGACAGCCGGCCCCGGTCCGAGCCGGGGATCAGCTCGCGGCCGCTCACCACCGCCTGCGGCGTGGCGAGCTGGTGATAGCGGTTCTGGAGCGCGTAGGCGCGCTGGCGCTCGTCGAAGGCGTGCTCGGCCAGCGTGTCCTTCCAGCCGAGATAGTCCCAGTAGGTCACCGGCACGGTGAGCGCGAGCAGGTCCGGCTCGCGGCTGAACTCGCCGGCCAAGCGGTCGGCGGTGAGGCAGGCGGAGCAGCCCTGGCTCGTGAACATCTCGACCACCGCCCGCACCGGCGGCGCGGGCTCGGGATGGGCGAGCGTGGGGCGGACGGGGAGCGCGAGCATCGCCAGCAGCAGGGCCCGCGCGCGCCGCATCAGCGGCCCCGCGCGCCGTCGAGGGCGGGCTCGGTGGCGCTGGCCGCCGGGCTCGGGGCCGCGACGGGGGCCGGCATCGCGACACCCTTCGGCAGCATCGACGGGCGCCAGCGGCGGTGCATCCACAGCCACTGGCCGGGGTTCTCGCGCACCCATTCCTCGATCACCGAGGTCATCGCCTGCATCGCGCCCTGCACGTCGATCAGCCCGTCCACCCCGCGGGGCAGGTCGAGGGCCGGCGTCAGTTCGAGCAGGAAGCGTCCGCCGGGTTTGCGCACCACCCGCGCCCCGTGGACCGGGCAATCGTGATGGCGGGCGAGCTTGCCGAGCAGCGGGTTGACCAGCACTGGCCGGTCGAAGAAGCGCACCACCACGCCGCGGGTGAAGTGCTGGTCGATGAGCTGGCCGAGATGCCCGCCCCGCTCCACCGCGCCCTGCATGGCGAAGACAGCGCCGGGGCCGGAAGCCGCCAGCCCCCCCATGGTCTTGCGGCGCACCTCCTGCACCAGCTGCGCGGCGGCGGGGTTGTTCGGCGGACGGAACACCGCCGTCGTCTCCAGCCCGTATTTTTGGGCGCAGATCGCCGGCAGCTCCCAGTTGGCGAGATGCGCCGAGAAGATCAGCCCCGGCTTTCCGTCGTCGCGGATCGCCTCGAAATGCTCGGCCCCGCGCACGTCCATGCGCTGGCTCGCCGGATCGGCGGGGTCGTGGTCGAAGATCGTGTCGAGATGGGCGTATTCGGCGCCGGTGCGGCCGAGATTGTCCCAGGCTTGAAGCGCGATCGCCTGCAACTGCGCCTCTTCCCGGCCCGGATAGGCGGCGCGGAGATTGTCCATCGCGGTGCGGTGCGAGGGCAGGCGCGGCCCGAGGGTGCGGGTGATCCGGCCACCGAGGTCGCTCGCCCGGTCGGTGCCGAGCGCGCGGGCGAACCAGAACAGGATCCGGATCAGCGGAACGGTCGCAAAGCCCGCCAGACGCGGCAGGTTGCGCCGGAGGATCAGCGCGAGACGCAGCACGGGCGGGTCATTGAGGCGAGGGCATGGTCGAACGGATACCAACGGTCATGGTGCAGCGGTACCAGTAGCACGCGCGCCGCACGGGCGAATGCGACATTTTTCATTTCGAATCCAGGGAGTTTGCCGGGCCGGGGCCGTCCGGATTTTCCGAATCGTCCCGACCGATCAGGGGCCTAGAATGCGCGAGAGCCGCCGGCCCGTCTCCGGGCCGGCGGCTCTCGCTCGCGGGATCGTGTCTCCACCGTGTTACACGGGCCGGGATCTTTGGTCCGGTGCCGTACGCCCGGCGGACGACCGCCGCTCCGCTCTCGCGGGGGGCATCAGCGATGAGAGACCGCCGATGGGGAAGTCGGTCGATCAGACGAAGTGCTGACCGCCGTTGATGGTGATGGTCGAGCCGTTGACGAAGCCGGCCTCGTCCGCCGCGAGGTACTCGACCGCGTGGGCGATCTCGTCGGCCTCGCCGAGGCGGCCGGTGGGAATCGTCGAGATGATCTTGTTGCGGATGTCCTCCGGCACGGCCATCACCATCTCGGTGGCGATGTAGCCCGGCGCCACCACGTTGACCGTGATGCCCTTGGAGGCGCTCTCCTGCGCCAGTGCCTTGGCGAAGCCGATCACGCCGGCCTTGGCGGCGGAGTAGTTGGTCTGGCCGGCCTGACCCTTCTGGCCGTTGATCGACGAGATGATGATGATGCGGCCGAAGTTGCGCGAGCGCATGCCCTCGATCAGCGGACGGGTGCAGGTGAACATCGAGTCGAGATTGGTCTTGATGACCGCCTGCCACTTCTCGAAGGTCATCTTGTGGAAGGCGCCGTCGCGGGTGATGCCGGCGTTGTTGACGAGGATGTCGATCGGGCCGACCTCGGCCTCGATCGCCTTGATGCCGGCTTCGCAGCTCGCTAGATCGCCGACGTCGAACTTGAACACCGGGATGCCGGTCTCGGCCTTGAAGGCGTTGGCGGCCTCGTCGTTGCCGCCGTAATTGGCGGCGACCTTGTAGCCCTTCTCCTTCAGGCGCTTGGAGATGGCGGCGCCGATGCCGCGCGTTCCGCCCGTGACGAGGGCGACGCGTTCCTGAGCCATGATTTCCTCCGTGTGTGGGTCGTCTTCTGGTCTGACCTTGGCGGTGCTTCCAGCCCGGCCCTACCGGGAGCGGCACGCCATTTAAATTTCCGCTGCGGTCAAAGCGGATTTGCTCAAAGTTTCTTGAGCCCGGGAGGGCCGGTAGGCCCTCCCGATCGCGCCTGATCAGACGCGCTCGACGCACATGGCGACGCCCATGCCGCCGCCGATGCACAGCGTGGCGAGGCCCTTCTTGCCGTCGCGGCGCTTCAGCTCGTGCAGCAGGGTGATGAGGACGCGGGCGCCGGACGCGCCGATCGGGTGGCCGATGGCGATGGCGCCGCCGTTGACGTTCACCTTCTCGTCGTCCCAGCCCATGTCCTTGTTGACCGCCAGAGCCTGGGCCGCGAAGGCCTCGTTCGCCTCGATCAGGTCGAGGTCGGACGGCTTCCAGCCGGCCTTCTCGAGCGCCTTGCGCGAGGCCGGGATCGGGCCGGTGCCCATCACCTTGGGATCGACGCCCGCGGTCGCCCACGAGACGATCTTGGCCAGCGGCTTGATCCCGCGCTTCTCGGCCTCCGAGGCCGACATCAGCACGAGGGCCGCGGCGCCGTCGTTGAGGCCGGACGCGTTGGCGGCGGTGACCGTGCCGTCCTTGGTGAAGGCGGGCTTCAACTTGGCCATCGCCTCGACGGTGGCGCCGTCGCGGATGTACTCGTCGGTATCGACGATGGTGTCGCCCTTCTTGCCCTTCACGGTGACCGGGACGATCTCCTCCTTGAAGCGGCCCTCCTTGCGGGCGGCCTCGGCCTTGTTCTGCGAGCGGACCGCGAACGCGTCCTGCTGGTCGCGGGTGAGCTGGAAGGCCTGGGCCACGTTCTCGGCGGTCTGGCCCATGTGGTAGCCGTTGAAGGCGTCCCACAGGCCGTCCTTGATCATGGTGTCGACGAGCTTGAGGTCGCCCATCTTCTGGCCGCCGCGCAGGTACTGGGCGTGGGGGGCGAGCGACATCGATTCCTGGCCGCCCGCGACGATGACGGTGGCGTCGCCGTTGGCGATCTGCTGCATGCCGACCGCGACGGTGCGCAGGCCGGAACCGCAGACCTGATTGAGGCCCCAGGCGGTCGCCTTCTCGGGGATGCCCGCGGCGATGGCCGCCTGACGGGCCGGGTTCTGGCCGGCGGCGGCCGTCAGCACTTGGCCGAAGATCACCTCGTCCACGTCGTCGGGCGAGACGCCGGCGCGCTCCAGGGCGGCCTTGATCGCCACCGCGCCGAGTTCGTGGGCCGGCACGCTGCCGAAGGCACCCGCGAACGAACCGACCGGCGTGCGCGCCGCCCCGACAATGACGATCTCTTCGCTGGCTGCCATCGTGCGTTCTCCTCGTTCCGGCGGCGCGATCATGAGAGGACGGGAAGCGTCCGGCGCGCGGCCTGCCGTTCATCGGATGAAGAGCGCGACACCCCCGAAGTCAAGCCAGCGGATGGACAACCCTGCCGGTTCGTCGCCTCAAAGCCGGGATGGCTTGGCCGGAATCTGCGGGAGAAGAGATAAATTGCTGTTTTCGTCGCCCGGCGAGTGCCTTAAGGTCGGCATCGGACGAACCAAAAGCCCGCCCGCGCGGGCGGCCGACAATCTCGAAGCGGAGCGGTGAGCTTTGCGCGGACTCATGAGCGAAGCGGGAGGCGTCTCAGCGATGGCCGAGAGCGGCAGGGCGCATCAGACCGTCATCAAGAAATACGCCAACCGGCGGCTCTACCACACCGGCACTTCGACCTACGTCACCCTCGAAGACCTCGCCACGATGGTGCAGAACGGCGAGGACTTCGTCGTCTACGATGCGCGCTCGGGCGACGACATCACCCGCTCGGTGCTGACGCAGATCATCTTCGAGCAGGAGAACAAGGCCGGCGACGACAACCTGCTGCCGGTGGCGTTCCTGCGCCAGCTGATTCGCTTCTACGGCGACAGCATGCGGACCATGGTGCCGAGCTTCCTCGAATTCTCCATGGCGAACTTCGCCAAGGACCAGGACGGTCTGCGCGAGAAGCTGGCCCAAAGCTTCGGTCCCTCCGCCTTCCAGCAGGCGGTGCAGGAGCAGGTGCGGGCCAACATGACCTTCTTCGGCGACGCCATGAAGATGTTCACCGGCGGCTTCGGCCCCCCCGCCCCGCCGGCCCCGACCTCGCCCGCCGCCCCGCCCGCGCCGGCCACGAGCGGGGGCGATCTCGATGAGTTGAAGAAGCAAATGGCCGAGATGCAGGCGCGGCTGGATTCGCTCGCGCGGAAGTAGGTTTTTCGCCCGACATACCCGAAGATTACGGATTATGGCGCGGGTCCCCTCCCCCTTGCGGGGAGGGGTCAGGGGTGGGGGTCGGGCAGAAGGCACCGGGACGCCCCATCCTGAACCACCCCCACCTCCTCACTCCTCCCCGCAAGGGGGAGGAGAGCCCGCGATCCAGACTGAAGTCGCCTCCTACGCCGCCACCGCCCGCTCCAGATCGGTCGCGATCAAGCCGGCCAACTCCGCCGCCTCGTTGCGGATGTCGGGCACCGCCGTGCATTCCCACAGCACCCCGCGCAGGAGCGGACCCAGCAGCCAGAGCGGGCGGCCGGGCTGCGTGCCGCGGGCGCGGTAATCGGGGCCGGCGTCGAGGCCGAGGCCCAGCGGCTCGGGGCGCACGAGGCCGCGCTCGAACAGGCGGGCCAGCAGCGGGTCGCGGCTCTGCGCCAGATGGCCGAAGCCGGTGGCGTCGATCATCGCCTGCACGCCGAGACGCTCGGGGCAAACGGCGCCGCGCAGGCGCAGGGTCACCACGGCCTGCGCCGACTCGTCGGCGATATCGAGCAGGCGCCCGGCCCGCACCGTCAGGGAACCGCGGGCGATCTCGGCGCGGATCGCCTCGGCCGCGGGCGGGGCGGTGCGGTGGCGGTGCACGTCCCAGAACGGGCGCAGATGGCGCAGGAAGCGGCGCCGCTCCGGCGGCGGTAGGCTGCGCCAGATCGTGTCGGTGAGCGGCCGCAGGGCGTCGATGACGCCGTGCCAGCCGATTTCCTGGGCATCCGCCCGCGCCACCTCGGCGCGAATGCGCGTGAGGAGCCGTGGCAGCGAGGTGAGTTCGGCCGGGGTGAGGTTCGGCGTGGGCCACAGCGTGGCCGGGGCGTGGGCGTTCGGCAGCAGGCCGCGCCGGGACAGCGCCAGGATCGCCCCCTCGAAGCCGTGGGCGCGCAGGCTCGCGACCGCATCGAGCATGGTGAGCCCGGTGCCGAGGATCAGCACCGGGGCGTGCGGGTGCAGGCGGCCGAAATGCTCGGCATCCCACGGATCGAGGCTGTGGCGGCTGCGCGCCGGGGCGGCGGCGAGGTTGCCCAGGGCGAGCACGGCGCCGGCCACCGCATGGCTCTGGCCGCCCTCGGTGTGGAGGCGGAAGCCGTCCCCGCGCGGCTCCAGATCGGTCACGGCGTCGGGCAGAAGGCGCAAGCGCCCCGCCGCCGAGCCGGTGACGGCCTGCGACAGCAGTTCGGTCAGGTAGCGCCCGTAGAGGCCGCGCGCCGCGAAGGTGCCGGCCGGCGTCGCCTGGATGCCCTCGGCCTCCTCCGGTCCGAGGCTGCCGAGCCAGTCCTCGAAATGGCCCGGCCGGTCCGGGAACGCGCTCATGTTCGTGGCGCGCAGATTGAGCAGGTGGGCCGGGTTGCCGGTGCCGTAGGCGAGCCCCCGCCCGAAGCTGCCCGCGCGCTCGCACAGCAGCACCGGCCGCTCCGGCGGCAGGACGGAGAGCAGTTGCAGCGCTGCCATCGTGCCGCTGAACCCGGCGCCGATCACGGCGACGGGCGCCAAGTTTGCCCGGGTCATGTCCCAAAATCCTTTTCGACTCAGCGGGTCGGCGGCGCCCAGACCGGGAGCGCCGCGGCATCGACCGCCCGCGGCAGCAGCCCCTCGGCTCGGAAGGCGTCGGCGATGGTCTGCTGCTCGGACAGCCCATCGCGGGTCACCGGCTCGACCCGGTAGGTGCGGCGCGCATTGGCCTTCAGCACCACCGGCGCATCGATCTTCCACAGGGCGGCGAGCCGCTCGGCCGCCGCTTCCGGGTTGGCCTTCACCCAGGCGCCGGTCTCCTTGAGCTTGCCGAACAGCAGGGCCAGCACGTCGGGGCGCTTGGCGGCATACTCGTCGGAGGCGAGGTAGTAGCGCTTGTAGTCCGACAGGCCGGTGCCGTCCTTGAGGACGCGGGCGCCGGCCTGGACCTCGGCCGCCGACAGGAACGGGTCCCAGGCGACCCAGGCCTCGACGCTGCCGCCGGCGAGCGCGCTGCGGCCGTCCGCGGGCGTCAGGTAGGCCGGGACGATGCTCTTGAACGGCAACCCTTCCGCCTTGAGCGCGGCGAGCAGCAGGTAATGGCTGCCCGCGCCCTTGGTGACGGCGACCTTGCGGCCCTTCAACTCCGCCACCGACTTCAGCGGAGAATCCCCCGGCACGAGGATCGCCTGCGCGGTCGGCGAGGCGGCCTCCTGCGCGAAGTAGGTGATCTTGGCGTTCGCTCCCTGCGCGAAGACCGGCACGGTGTCGGCGACATCGGCCGACACGTCGATGCGCCCGACGTTCAGCGCCTCCATGATCGGCAGGCCGCTGGTGAACTCGTGCCAGGAGACCTCGACGTTCAGCGGCTTGAGCGCGGTTTCGAGGGCGCGGTCCTCGCGCAGCAGCGCGATCAGGGTGGAGGAGCGCTGGTAGCCGATGCGCAGGGTGGACGGGTCTTGCGCCGCAACGGGCGCGAGGCCGACGGTGAGGAGCGCGAGGGCGGCGACGAGGGAGCGGATCACGGGGGGCTACCGGTACGAGAAGGCGTGAGGGGTGGATTTTTGGCTCGTCCCACCCTCCCCCTCATCCTGAGGTGCCGGAGCGAAGCGAAGGCCTCGAAGGAGGGCTCCAGTACGCTCAGCGATCCCTGGAGCCCTCCTTCGAGGGCGCCGCTGCGCGTCGCCACCTCAGGATGAGGGGGAGTGGGTGGGATGAGGGGGAGAGAGAAGCGTTAGCTCCCCGGCTTGCGCACGGCGCCGGCGATGTCGATCGCCTTCGGCACCAGCCCGAGGCCGTGGAACGTGTCGGCGATGCGCTGCTGTTCGGCGGTCACCGCGGCGTCGAGCGGGCGGATGCCGTAGGTCTGGCGCTTGAGCGCGGCGGCGAGGATCGGTGCCGGGATGCCGACGGACGGGCTCAACTCCTTGGCGGCGGCGTCGGTGTTGTCACGAGCCCAGGCATCGACCTCGGCCACCGCCGCCACGACGGCATCGAGCGCCGCGCCGTTCTTCGCGGAGAAGTCACGTGAGGACAGGTAGAACTGGTGGTTCGGCACGAGGCCGGTGCCGTCCGTCAGCATACGGGCGTTGCCGCCGGCCTCGGCCGCGGCGAAGAACGGGTCCCAGATCACCCAGGCATCGACCGCGCCGCGCTCGAACGCGGCCCGTCCGTCGGCGGGGGCGAGGTAGACCGGAGTGATGTCGGCGAGCGTGAGCCCGGTGGATTCGAGCGCCCGCACCAGCAGGTAATGGACGTTCGAGCCCTTGTTGAGCGCGACCTTCTTAGCCTTCAGGTCGGCGACCGACCGGATCGGGCTCGCCTTCGGCACGAGGATCGCCTCGCCCTTGGGCGCGGCCGGCTCGTGGGCGACGTAGGTCAGCGCGTCGGAGGCCGCCTGGGCGAAGATCGGCGGGGTCTCGCCCGCCGAGCCGAAATCGATTGCGCCGGCGTTGAGCGCCTCCAGGAGCGGCGGGCCGGAGGGGAATTCCGACCACTGGACCCGGTAGCCGAGCGCCTTGAGCTTCGGTTCGAGGTTGCCGCGGCCCTTCAGCAGCACCAGCGTGCCGTATTTCTGGTAGCCGATCCGCACCACCTTATCGGTCTTAGGGTTTTCTTGGGCATGCGCGGCGAGGGTCAGGCTCGCGAAGATCAGGGCGGCGAGCGCGAGCCAGAGGCGCGGCAGGAGGGTCGGCGCGGGAAGCGCGCGGGAGCGGGCGGGCATCTCTCGCCTCCTCAGTGCGCGCTGACGCGGCGGGTCGGCACGATGTCGTTGGCGATGACCTCGCCGAACGGCCCGTTGTTGCGCGCCGTGCTCGGGGCGCGGCCGGTGGTGGCGCGCAAGGGGAGCTTGGGGAAGACCAGCTCGGCGAAGCGGTAGGCCTCCTCCAGATGCGGGTAGCCGGAGAGGATGAAGCGGTCGATGCCGAGATCGATGTACTCCTTCATCCGGTCGGCGACTTGGGTCGCCGAGCCGACGAGCGCGGTGCCCGCGCCGCCGCGCACGAGGCCGACGCCGGCCCAGAGGTTCGGGGAGACGACGAGCTTGTTCCGGTCGCCGCCGTGCAGCGCCATCATCCGCTTCTGGCCTTCCGAATCCTGGCGCTTCAGGGTGGCCTGCGCCTGGGCGATGGTGGTGTCGTCGAGCCGCGAGATCAGCTTTTCGGCCTCCGCCCACGCCTCCGATTCGGTCTCGCGGACGATGACGTGCAGCCGGATGCCGTAGGAAAACGTCTTGCCCTTGCGCTCGGCAGCTTCGCGGGCGCGGGCCAGCTTCTCAGCGACGCCGGCGGGCGGCTCGCCCCAGGTGAGGTAGACCTCGCAATGCTCGGCCGCGACCTCGATGCCGGCGGGCGAGGAGCCGCCGAAATAGAGCGGCGGATAGGGCGCCTGGACGGGCCGGAAGATCACCCGCCCGCCCTCGGTGCGCAGATGTTTTCCTTCGAAGTTCACCGTCTCACCGGCCATCAGCCCGCGCCAGATGTGCAGGAACTCGTCCGTGACCTCGTAGCGCTCGTCATGCGCCAGGAACACGCCGTCGCCCTTCAGCTCGACCGGGTCGCCGCCGGTGACGACGTTGATGAGGAGGCGCCCGTCCGAGATCCGGTCGAGCGTCGCGGCCATGCGGGCGGCCACCGACGGCTCCTGCAGGCCGGGCCGCACGGCGACGAGGAAGCGCAGGCGCTGGGTCAGGGGGGCGAGCGCCGAGGCGACCACCCACGAATCCTCGCAGGAGCGCCCGGTCGGCAGCAGCACGCCGAAATAGCCGAGTTCGTCCGCGGCCTGCGCGATCTGGCGGAGGTAGGGGAGCGACACGTCGCGCGCCCCTTCCGAGGCGCCGAGATAGCGGCCGTCGCCGTGGGTCGGCAGGAACCACAGGACGTCGGTCTTGCCGTCGGTGGGCGGGTTGCTGGGCAGGCTCATGGGATACGCTCCGAAAAATCTGAAAGGTTTAGGCGCCGCGGCTCAGAAGGCGGTCGAGGATGCGGCCCTCCAGCTCGGCGAGCGCCGGGTCGCCGCGGCGGCGGGGGCGCGGCACGTCGACATCGACATCGAGCGCGATGGCGCCCTCCTCGATCACGAGGATGCGGTCGGCCATCGCCACCGCCTCGCCGACATCGTGGGTGACGAGGATCGCGGTGAAGCCCTGGGCCTCCCAGATCCGCTCGATCATCGCCTGCATCTCGATGCGGGTGAGCGCGTCGAGCGCGCCGAGCGGTTCGTCGAGCGCCAGCAGGGCCGGGCGGCTGACGAGCGCGCGGGCGAGCGCCACGCGCTGGCGCTGGCCGCCCGAGAGCGTGGCGGGCCATTGCCCGGCCTTCTCCGACAGGCCGACCTCGGCCAGCACGTCGAGGGCGCGGGCCCTGCGATCGGCCTTGCCGATGTCGCGCGAGAGCCCGACCGCGACGTTGTCGGCGACCCGCGCCCAGGGCAGAAGCCGCGGCTCCTGGAACATGATCCTCTTGGTCTGTTCGCTGCCGTTCAGCGCGATGCGGCCCGCGCTCGGTTCTTCCAGGCCGAGGATGAGGCGCAGCAGGGTGCTCTTGCCGCAGCCCGAGCGCCCGACCACGGCGACGAACTGTCCGGCGGGAATCGTGAGGTCGAGATTGCGGATGACCGAGGGGCCGTTCTCGAACGACTTCGAGAGGCCGCGCACGTGAATGGCGAGGCCGCGGTCGGGGTTTTCGGGGAGACGGAGGGCGGCGGTCATTGTTTAGGTCCGAGCTTCGAGGTTCGGGTCGTGTCGCTCATCCCACCCCTCCCCCTCATCCTGAGGTGCGGAGCGAAGCGTAGCCTCGAAGGAGGGCTCCAGAAGTCGCTGTGATCCCTGGAGCCCTCCTTCGAGGCCCCTTGCCGAGGCAAGGGGCACCTCAGGATGAGGGGAATGGGTGGGATGGAGGGGCGTCGAGCCCCCCTCACGTGTTCCGGTAGGCTGGGTTCCAGCTCAGGCAGGCGCGCTCCAGGGCGCGGGTGAGACTGTCGGCGATCTTGCCCAACAGGGCGTAGATCAGGATCGCCAGCACCACGACATCGACCAGCATGAACTCGCGGGCCTGCATCGCCATGTAGCCGAGGCCGGAATTGGCCGAGATCGTCTCGGCCACGATGAGCGTCAGCCACATGATGCCGAGCGCGTAGCGCACGCCGACGAAGATCGAGGGCAGCGCGCCGGGCAGCACCACGCGCCAGAACAGCTCGCGCCGGTTCATGCCGTAGACCCGGCCCATCTCGATCAGCTGCGGATCGACCGAGCGGATGCCGTGGAGCGTGTTGGCGTAGATCGGAAAGAACACGCCGAGCGCCACGAGGAAGAGCTTGGCTTCCTCGTCGATGCCGAACCACAGGATCACGAGCGGGATCAGCGACAGGTGGGGCACGTTGCGCACCATCTGCAGGCTGGTGTCGGTGAGCCGCTCGGACAGGCGCGAGAGGCCGTTGGCCAGCCCGAAGAACAGGCCGATGCCGCCGCCGATGAGGAAGCCCGAGGCCGCGCGGGCGAAGCTGACCCAGAGGTTCTCGAACAGCTCGCCGGTGAGCGCGAGGCGCCAGCCCGCGGCGGCGACATCGAGGGGCGCGGGCATGAAGCGGGTCGAGACGAGGCCCAGCGAGGCGGCGGCCTGCCAGCCGACGATGACCAGCGTCGGCAGCAGCCAGGGCAGCAGGCGCCCGGCGTCGAAGCGGACCGTAAGCTTCACGGGGGCGGACTTTGCAGGGGCATTCTCGGTGGCGCGGGCGCGGCCCGGAAGCGAGCGGATGGCGGCGGAATCGGCCATGGTGGGGCTCATCCGTTGTTCTGGTTGCGCGGCGGCCGGACGATGTCGGCGACGCGGATGGGGCGGGGAATGATGCCGAGGCCGTGGAAGCGGTCGGCGATGCGCTGCTGCTCGGCGGTGACGGCCTGGTCCATCGGCGCGATGACGTAGCGGATGCGGTCCACCGTGCGCCGCGTGGCGGCGAGCGGCACGCCGGTGATGCGCGACAGGCTGGCGGCGACCGAGCCGCGGTTGGCCTCGCACCAGACCGCGACCTCGCCGAGCGCGGCGAGCGCACCGTCGAGCAGCGCCGGCTGCGCGTCGGCGAAGGTCTTGTTGGCCAGGAAGAAGTTGTTGGTGGGCGTGATCTCGGGGGCTTGGGCCAGCACGCGCACCCCCTCCCCCTGCTCGGCGATGGCGAAGTAGGGGTCCCACACCGTCCAGGCGTCGATGGTGCCGCCGGCAAACGCCGCGGCGCCGTCGGCGGGGGCGAGCAGCACGGGGGTGATATCGCGGTAGGTCAGTCCGGCCTTTTCCAGCGCCGCGACGATGAGGTTGTGCGACGAGGAGCCCTTGGCGAAGGCGACGCGCTTGCCCTTCAATTCGGCGATGGAACCGACGGTCGAGCCCTTGGGCAGCAGGATCGCCGCGCCCGAGCCGCCGTTCGGCTGGGCGGCGGCGTAGACGAGGTTGGCGCCCGCGGCCTGGGCGAAGATCGGCGGCGCGTCGCCGGTCTGGCCGAAATCGATCGCGCCGAGGTTCAGGGCCTCCAAGAGCGGCGGGCCGAACGAGAACTCGACCCAGCGCACCGTGGCGCCCTGCCCCTTCAGCCGGGCCTCGATGGCGGCCTGCTCGCGGGCGACCGCGAGGATGCCGTTCTTCTGGTAGCCGATGCGCAGCACGCCGGCTTCAGCGGCGCGGCTGGCCCGCGGCACCAGAGCGGTCGCGAGGCCGGCGGCGAGGAGATGGCGGCGGTGGAGCATCGTCGGCCTCAGCGTGCGGCGGCGCGAGGCAGCGCCTCGATAGGGGCGGCCGCATCGATCAGCCGGGCGAGTTCCGCGGCGGCCTGCGCGACGCGGGTCTGCACGGTCGCGTCGGCGATCCGGCCGTCGGCGATCTCGGTGTCGCCGGCATAGACCGCGGTCGGCGCGGTCTGGGCCGAGAAGAAGCCGAACAGCGGGCGCAAGGAGTGCTCGACCACGAGCGCGTGGCGCGGCCCGCCCCCGGTCGCGGTGAGCACCACCGGCTTGCCGGCCAGCGTCTCCGGGCCGACGAAATCGATCAGGTGCTTGAACAGGCCGGCATAGCTGCCCTTGTAGACCGGCGAGCCGACGATCAGCGCGTCCGCTCCCTCGATTGCCTCGACGATGCGGGCGGCCGGCAGCGGCAGGGCCGAGCGGCTCGCCACCGCGATCCCGGTGCCGGCATCGACCAGATCGAACAGCTTCAGATCGACCGGGCGAAGCCGGGCCACCTCGGCGGCCACCGCCTCGACGAGCGTGCGGGTGCGCGAGGGGCGGTGCGTGTTGCCCGAGAAGGCGACGATCCGGGTGGGCATGCGAGGCATCCGTCCTGTGGGTCTCATCCCGGCCGCGGCAGGCATGCCTCTCCCGTCAGCCGGCGCGGGGGCGCGCCGTCCGTCGAAAAGGATGCCGTTCGTTGTGTGGGATGACGGTGTGTCGTTGAGGGGAAATGTAATGAACGAGAGGGGCCAGGATCAACGGATCGATCTTGCGTTGTTCAGGCGAGGCGGAAAAGGATCGCCTGCGGTTCGTGAGATGAGGGGAAGGTTTTTCGCGGCGGCTGTTTGCGGTCGCGCTGGCCCGGATCGACGCTGACTTGCGCGACGATCGCGTCCCGTTCGCTGGGACGAACGAATGATGGTTTTGAGTAATGCTTGACCCGTGACAACGGGCAGTCCCCTCCCCCTTGTGGGGAGGGGTTCGGGGTGGGGGTGGTTCAGGATGAGGCGAAGCGGTGCCTTCTGCACCACCCCCACCTCCTGCCTCCTCCCCACAAGGGCAGGGCTATCGCATTTGGGTGATGAGGTCGGCGAGGAAGTCGTCGTCCCATCCGGCCAGTTGCCGCTTGGTGTGCAAGGAGCCCTTAGCGGTGTCCTGGCGCAGGATGGCGAGGGCCAGGCGGCGCAGCAGGGCGAGGTTCTGGGCGGTGGTGACGTTGCGGGTGAGGATGTCGTCCTCGCGGAAGGCGACGTCGAGGAGCCAGTGCTGGTCGTTCTCAATGGACCAGTGGGCGCGCACTACCCGCA